>JAQGHH010000063.1 GCA_028288945.1 Phycisphaerales bacterium | reverse complement strand
CGTCGGAGGTGGACGCCACGCGAACATCATGACAGGATCGAGGCCGTCGCGCAAGCGCAAGATTGTGCTACTGCAAAAGAGATGCAATCAAACGCCGTGCCGAACGGGATTGGGACGGGTCCAATTATTGCCACCCTTGCCGTAGAGCCCGCTTAAGCGGACGCGTGTTCTACGACATGCGCTGTGCGGACCTGCGTTCCGCCCCTCATCCGACTGGAAGGAAAAACCGGGACAGGTCCAATTATTGCCGCGGCTGCCGTCGGATTGCGCGCCAATGACGCCCCCGGCAGAATTCGCTTGCGTTTCTTTGAACCCTCTTGCCGCCCCGCGCACTTCACTCTCGTTCGCCCGCCGCGTCGGCGGGCGCGACGGCACACGCACGAAGGAGTCACCATGTCCACCCAGTCCGCGCCCGGCGCGCGTCGCGGAATCCGCGCACTCGTCGGGATTGTTCTTTGCTCCGCCCTCACCGGCTGCGCGTCGTACGCGACGCCCGGCAGGCCCGCCGACTTCAAGGCGCTGGGCGTCAGCCGCGAATCGCTCACCGATTCCTCGATCAACACCACGCTCGCGAAGGAGCCGCTGGCGAAATTCCCCACGGGCATCGCGGCGGTGCGCATCCAGGCGCCCGGCTATAAGTCCAACACCGCCGAGGGGTGGGGCGGCGGCAGCTACTGCGTCATCACCACGCGCGACATCGAGACCGACAAGGACTGGGACCGCCTCTCCAAGCTCCCGATGGTCACGGGCGTCGCGCCGATCAACCGCCTGCTGCTCCCGCAACAACTCAACACCGATCTCGAGCTGCGCCAGGCCGCGGCGTCGCTCCACGCTGACATGGTGCTCATCTACACGATCGACACTCAGTTCTACATCAAGGACCATCTGGCCCCGCTCACGGTCGTGACGCTCGGCCTCTCGCCCAACCAGACGGCGCAGGTGGTGACCACCGCCTCCGCCGTCCTCATGGACACCCGCAACGGTTATCTCTACGGGTACGCCGAGGCCACTGAGAAAGGCATGCAGCTCAGTAACAGTTGGACCACCGAAGCGGCAGTCGATGACGCCAGACATCGCACGGAAAGCCGGGCGTTCGGAAAACTCATCGTGCAACTGGCGGACACGTGGCCGCAGGTGGTGAAGAATTTTAAAAGGACGGAAGTAGGCGTTGGAAAGTAGGCGGCAGGCACAGCGGAAGAGGACGGAAAGGGGTGGGAAGCGGGCGGGGCGGGCGTCATTTGTGGTGACGGTTGGACGCGGTCTTGTTGCGTTCGGCGCAAGGGCCGGTGGGATGCGGCGCCGTGCATCCTGAAGAAACGTGCATCCGGAAGAAACTTGGGCACGAAAAGGGAAAACACCGACTGACCTACGCCGCGCATTTCTGTCCTCTAGTGTGGCCCGCACGGATTTTCCAACCGCCCTGCGCACGGCGCGGGGAATGCGGGCAGCGACGGTGAGCCCGATCGGCGGGCGGCCCCGGTTGCCGGAGTCGACGAATGCCACGTGGCCCAAGCGTGATCGCACGCATCCTGAAGCACGCCCCCGCGGCGGATGTGCCGCAGACGCCCGGCGATCGCGCCCCCGATCGTCAGCCGGCCGCCGGCGCGCCGCTGCCCGCCGACGTTCGCAGACGCTTCAACGGCGAGCTTCACAACCGCACCGTTCTCGGCTGGTCCCCCTTCGATCTGGACGCCCACAACCGATTCGCCCGGCAATTCGTCGTCCTTACCCACGACGCGCTGCTGGTCCTTGAAGAAAACGCGCCCCCGTCACAATTGCTCCTCTGCGAGATTGAAGAAGTGAAGCTCGTCGAAGGACTCGGCGTAAACCGCCTGCGCGTGCTGATCGACGGAAAGATCGCCGCCGACCTCCGCCACACCAACCGCCATCGCCGCGAGATGACGCGCCTGCACCGCAAGGTGCACCGGCGGCTATCGGGCGCGCCAGCCGCAGAGCAGGTGCCCGAAGCCACGGCACACGAGGACGAGCAGGAGCCCGTATGCCCGCTGTGCGGCCAGTTCATCCCCGACGATGCCGAAGGCGTCTGCCCGCAGTGCGTTCAGAAGCGCCGGGTCCTCGGGCGACTGCTCGATTTCGTCAGGCCTTACCGGAGGCAGGTGTGCCTCGCGATCGCGCTCACGTTCGCCGCGTCGGCGATGACCGTGCTCCCGCCCATTTTCACCGGCCGGCTCATTGACGACGCGGTCGGCCGCTTCAGCTTCGCGCGCCTGGGGCTTTGGGCCGCGTGCCTGGTCGTCGCGGTGTCGGTGAATGAAATCTTCAGCGCCGCCCGGCTGCGCGTGCTGTCGGCGATCGGCTCGCAGGTCACGCGCGACCTGCGCCACCGCATTTACTCCCACCTTCATGAGCTGAGCCTCCGCTACTTCGCCAAACGCCGCACAGGGTCGCTCATCACCCGCGTCACGACCGACACCGACCGCCTGTGGGAATTCATCGTCTTCGGTTCCGTCGATTTCTTCGGCAACGGCGTGATGATTGCGTTGACGACCATCGCAATGCTCGTGCTCAACTGGCGGCTGGCGCTGATCGCGCTGGTGCCGCTGCCGGTGGTCGCGGCGCTGAGCTTCCACTGCGGCATGAAGATGCAGCGGCTCTGGGGCCGGCTGTGGGCCCATTGGGCGCGGCTGACGGCGGTGGTGGGGGACGTGGTGCCGGGCGTGAAGGTGGTAAAAGCCTTCGCCAGCGAACGCCGCGAGGTCGAGCGCTTCGACACCCACAGCGGCCAGTACGCGGACCGGGAGATCGCCGTCCACCGCATCTGGGCGGGCTTCGGCCCGAGCATCAGCGCCGCGATGCGGCTGGGGGCGGTGGGCGTGTGGGTGCTGGGCGGGGCGATGGTCATCGCCCACCACGGCGCGGCCCCGCACACGCTGGGGATGCTGGTGACGTTCACGAGCTTCGTCTGGCAGTTCTACGGGCCGGTGCTGGAGCTGGCCAATTCCAACCGCATGATCACCCGCGCGGCCACTAGCGCGCAGCGCGTGTTCGAGGTGCTCGACACGCCGCCGGAAATCCGCTCGCGCCCCAACGCGATCACCAAGGCCCGCCTCGAAGGGCGCATCGAGATGCGCAACGTCGCCTTCAGCTACGAAGGCGCGGCGCCCGCCCTGCGGGACGTGTCGCTCCACGTCGAGCCGGGCGAGATGATCGGCCTCTGCGGCCCCAGCGGCGCGGGCAAGAGCACGTTCGTCAATCTCCTCCTGCGCTTCTACGACGTCACCGACGGCCAGGTATTGCTCGACGGCGTCGACATCCGCGACTACGACGTGAAATGGCTGCGGCGGGAGGTCGGGATCGTGCTCCAGGAGCCGCATTTGTTCCACGGCAGCGTCGCCGACAACATCCGCTACGCCCGCCCGGACGCCGACGAGGACCAGGTCATCACCGCCGCCCGCGCCGCAAACGCCCATGATTTCATCGTCGGCTTCCCCGACGGCTACGACACGCTCGTGGGCGAGCGCGGCCAGTCCCTTTCCGGCGGCGAGCGCCAGCGCATCAGCATCGCCCGCGCCATCCTGCACGACCCGCGCCTGCTGATCCTCGACGAAGCGACCAGCAGCGTGGACACGGAAACCGAAAAGCAAATCCGCCAGGCCCTCGACCGCCTGATCGCCGGCCGCACGACGATCGCCATCGCCCACCGCCTCAGTACATTGGCCGCCGCCGACCGGCTCGTGGTGCTGGACAAGGGCCGCGTCGTCGAAACCGGCCAGCACGCGGACCTCGTCGGCAGGAAAAACGGCGTTTACGCCAGACTCCATAGGACGCAGATGGAAACGTACGGTTTGCCGATTTGCGACTTGCGATTCGCGATTGAAGGAAGGGAAGCGGGATGAGGGGGCTCGGCCGCAACGGCTGGATCGCGCGCGTTTTGAAGGAAGCGGTCGTACGCCCCGGCGACGCGATCGAGCTCATCGCCGATGCCGGCGCGCCGGTTAGTGATAAGGTGCAGTAAGCTGATGAATGAAGTATTCAACCTGACGAGCGACGACGAGGGCCGCCTGGTTCTCGGGCGTCCCGGCCATGCCGACGAGGTCGACGTCCGCATCCGCCGATGCTTTCCGTGGTCGCGGCCCGATCATCACCTGAGCATCCGCGACGCGGACGGCCGCGAGTTGCTGCTGATCGCGTCGCTCGAATCCCTGCCGCCCGATCAGCGCCGGGCGATCCGCCGCTGGCTGGCCGACACCAGCTTCATCCCGCGCATCACGTCCGTCGATTCCATCGACACGCGGCTGGGCCATCAGCAATGGAAAGTCCAAACCGACCGCGGCCCCGCCGAGTTCCGCGTCCAGGAACGCGAGGACATCCGCCCGCTCCCCGACCAGAGGTTCCGCATCAAAGACGCGGATGGCAACGTCTACGAACTGCCCGGCCTGGAAGAACTGGACGCGGACAGCCGCGAGGCGGTGGAGCCGGTGATATGAAGGGTGGAACGTGATACGTGGAGCGTGATAACAACCCTCATCCGGCGGAGTCTTGATCACGTTCCATGGTCCACGCTCCACTCATATTTTTCTTGCAAAAACGCCCGTCCGCACGGATAATCGCAAGCCTTCTTGCCTTCCAGATTTTGAACAAGCCAGGGATCGGCGGCTGACCGGGAGTACATCGTGGGCGCAGCACCGAACACCACTCTGGAGTGGATGCAGGCCTTCTTCCGCGCGAGCCGCGTGATCGCGCCAACCGCCCCCGCGGATGACGCTCCCGCCGACGGCCCTCCGTCGCCCGAACTCGCCGAACTCCATCGCCCCGAGCGCGGCCCGATGACCGCCGACGAGCTTCGGAGATCGCGCGCCTACCCCCGGCTGTTCGATCTCGAAGGCGTCCCCGTGCGTGTGCGGTCCAAAGCCGAGGCGCCGGAAATCTACGCCGGCGACGGGCAATGGCGCACCCTCCCCAAAAGCGCGCGACTGCTGATCCAAGGCCGCTACGTCACCCCCAAACGCTTCGCCGCCCTGTGCGAACGCTTCGACCGATTCATCGATGACGGCGGACCGTTCGTGGAGCGGGAGTAGGGTTCAAGAGTTTAAGGGTTTAAGAGTTCAAGGGTTCAAGAGTTCAAGAGAAGATTCGCCTGAAGCCGGGCCCGCCAATCCCGCCGCTCGAGCCTCAAACGCTTGAACTCTTAAACCCTTGAACTCTTGAACCCTCCGCACCCTCCCGCTACGCTCGCGCTCTATGCCGCACCCTGAAAAATCCGCGTCTGCAACCGGCCCGATGACCGCGCCCCGGCTCGACCCCACGCCGATCTTCGACCTCGTCCGCTCGAGCTTCGG
>JAQGHH010000044.1 GCA_028288945.1 Phycisphaerales bacterium | reverse complement strand
CGGAGAAAGTCTGGTCGGGCGACGACGCGATGTCGAACCATTACGCGACGTGCGTTTACGCGGACGGCTTTTTGTACGGCTTTGACGGGCGACAGGAGAGCGGGCCGAACCTGCGGTGCGTCGAGCTGAAAACCGGCAAGGTGCGATGGAGCGAGGATCATTTCGGGGCCGGGAACCTGCTGCTGGCCGGCGGGCGATTGCTTGTGCTCACTGAGAAGGGTGAGCTGATCGGCGCGCCGGCATCGCCGGATGGATTTAAGCCGACGGGGCGGGCGCAAATCCTGGGCTTCGGCACGCGTGCGTATCCGGCGCTAGCCGACGGGCTTTTATTTGCCCGCGACAAAGGCAAACTGGTATGCATCGACCTTCGGGCCGGAGCCGGCAAGGCGAAATGAAATCAGCGGCGCGATTCAAAGGTTCACGAACAATTTTGCGGCCACGTACTTTCGCGGTCTGCAACGTCAGACCGGGGAATCGGTAACGAAGATCGGAGCTCATCACGCATGAAATCAGACACTCTTCGGCGGTTTGGTCGATCCCTTTTCGTCTTTGGCGCTTCGCTCATGTTCGCCGGCACATTGCCGGCACGCGGGGCGGAAGGGGAATGGCCGCAGTGGCGGGGGCCCAAGCGCGACGACATTTCAACGGAGACCGGGCTTTTAAAGGACTGGCCGGAAAAGGGGCCGGAATTGGCGTGGAAGGGCACGGGCCTCGGCGGGGGATTTGCCACGGTGTCGATCGCGGGCGGGAAGATCTTCACGATGGGAGATCAGAACGACGGCGCCTACATCATCGCGCTCGACATGACGGGCAAGAAGCTTTGGGCGACGAAGGTCGGCCAGCCGGGCGGCGGGCAGGGATATCCCGGGCCCCGCTGCACGCCGACCGTGGATGGCGACCGCGTCTACGGGCTCGGGCAGTATGGCGATCTCGTTTGTGTCGAAACCGAGACCGGCAAGGAAGTCTGGCGCACCAATCTCGAAACCAAATTGGGCGGGAGGATGATGTCGGGATGGGGGTATGCCGAGTCGCCTTTGGTGGACGGCGATCATCTCATCTGCGCGCCCGGCGGCGACAAGGGCACGCTCGCGGCGCTCGATAAGAAAACGGGCACGGTGGTGTGGCGGAGCAAAGGCCTCACGGACGCCGCCTGCTACGCATCACTCGTCCCGGCGGAGATCGGCGGCGCGCATCAATACTTGGTGCTGACCGATGCGAGCGTTTCCGGAATCGGCACCGACGGCTCGCAGCTTTGGCACGTCACGCGGCATGGAAAGACCGCCGTCATCCCGACGCCCGTATATAAGGACGACACCGTTTTCGTCACCAGCGGCTACGGGGTCGGATGCAACGCCATCAAGGTCAGCGGCTCCGCGACGGCCCTCAAGGCCGAGCAGATTTACGCCAACACTGATATGAAAGTGCACCACGGCGGCGTCATTCTGCTCGGCGACCACGTTTACGGCTCAAGCGACCCCGGAATCCTCACCTGCATGGAACTCAAGAGCGGTAAGGTGGTCTGGAAAGACCGTAGCGTCGGCAAAGGATCGCTGACCTGCGCCGACGGCCGGCTTTATTTGCGGAGCGAAGGGTCGGGCGAAGTGGCGCTCGTCGAGGCGACTCCCGAAGGCTACAAAGAACACGGCCGGCTAAAGCAGCCGGACCGGAGCAAGGCCGCCGCGTGGCCGCATCCGGTCGTTGCCGGGGGCAAGCTGTATCTCCGCGATCAGGACGTGCTGCTCTGCTATGACATCAAGGCGAAATAAATGCCATTCATCGGGCGGCGGGGGCAGTCGCCGGCACGGTGGCCGGAGGTTTGGGGCTGTGTTCCGTGAGGTAGTCCACCACGGGCTTGTGCTGCGCCTTGGCGGCAAGTGAGAGGGCGGTTTGTCCCTTGGCGTTGGCCGCGTCCAGTTTTGCGCCGTTCTCCACCAGCGCCTGAACGATTTTCAAATACCCGTCTTCCGCGGCCCGCATCAGCGGGGTGAACCCTTCCCGGTCCGTCGCATCGACGGCCACGTGCGCTTCGAGCAGCACGTTCAGCACGTCAAGCCACCCGTAGCTCGCCGCCAGCATCAACGGCGTCGCGCCGTCGCGATTGCGGACCTCGCGGATTGCCCCATGGTCCAGCAGCACCCGCGCCACCGGCGCGGCGCCGTAGCGTGCGGCAAAGTGCAGGGGGGTGTCCCGGTCTTCGTCAACGGCTTCGAGATTGGCTTCGTGGTCCACCAGGAAACTGGCCGCCGCGACATTCCCCGCCTTGGCCGCTTCCATGAGCGGCGTGCGGTGCGACTGGTTGATCCCGTTCACGTCCGCGCCGCTTTCATACGCGTGTTGAAGGTCGAGCAGACTGCCGCTGCGGGCGGCGACGTGCAGTGGATTGTCGTGCGGGCCGCAGCCGGTCGCACACAGCGCCAACGTGAGTGTAAGCGTCAGAACAGTACCAAGACGCGTCGCGCGAGCCGAGCCGTTGCAATTCATGCCGTCTCCGGTCGGTGAAGGGTTCAAGGGTTCAAGGGTTCAACAGTTTAAGGTTAGGAGTCTAAGGGTTCAAAAGTTCAAGTGGTAACGCGAGGCTCCTGAACGTTTGAACTCTTGAACCCTTAAGCCCTTAAACTCTTAAACCCTTGAACCCTTGAATCTCGACCCCTTTAGCTCGGAGAGGTGCGCCAGCAGAGCAGCACACTCAGGCAGAAAAGCAGGGCGGACGCGCCGAAGGAAATGGGTTGAACGGCCTTGGTGAGCTGGCCGGCGGAGCGGATCTTTCCCTCGTCCGCGCTATGGCTGATGCCGATGCGCACCTGCTCGGGCCAGGGAATGCCGTCGGTAAGCTGGCAGGTGATCGTCAGCTCCGCGGCCGATTGGACAGGAAAGTCGCACAGCTCGACCCCCTGACAGATGCTCAGCTGGTCCTCGAGCTGCGTGAGCGTCTGAATATCCGGGGATGTCAGAAGCGGCGCGGGGCGGTCGGCCTGGCGGACGGTCACCTTCACGTGTTTGCGGATTTCGTGGTATGCAATCCCGTAATCGAGGGGGGAGGCATGGTCGGGCAGCACCAGATTCACGCTGTACGTGCCCCAGTTCAACGGTTCGGAGATGGTCAACGTTCCCGTGCTGCCATTGGTAGCCGGGAGGTCGACGGATTGGACGAAGGGCGAAACAAGCGGGCCTGATCGCCGACCGGCATGAACTTGCACGACCGCGATGAACAGGCTCAGCGCACACAGGCCGGCGGCCACCGCCAGCCGCACGCGCCGCCTGAATCGGCGTCTGTCGGCAATCGGCGCAGCGGCGGGGTCCACGGGAACCCGCCGGCGTTGCTTTCGGTGCCGAGAGCTGCGTTTGTGCATTTGGAATTTCGGGGCTGTGCCGACATCCGACCCAAAACGAGCCACGGCGAGCGTAGCGGTGGTGCTGGCGGGCGCAAGCGCAGGAAATCGAACATTCGTGGTGCGATTTCACTTGCGGCGCGGGCTGATGCTAGCAATGGTTCTAATTCCCGCCGAAATAATTTCCGGCTCGGAACAAAACAGGAGTCCTGGCACAAGTTCTTTTCTTACAAACCTTACGCCGATTGATCGCCCATTCATTTGCCAGGCATCGCGAAGTAAATCCACGCCGCCAGCAGAGCGAGCTGGGCCGCGCAGATTCCCCAAAACCACATCTGGAACGATCGTTTGATGGTCTTGTGGCGAAAGACTTTTTGGCTGAGAAAGGCCGCGGGTGTTCC
>JAQGHH010000037.1 GCA_028288945.1 Phycisphaerales bacterium | reverse complement strand
CCGCCGCCGGCACCGGCTCGTGGACGACCTTCAAACCCCAGCAAACCACCGTGAGCGGTGTAACCGGAATCCACGACCTCTATCTCGTCTTCCGCGGCGGGTACGGGGTGTGCAATTTGGACTGGTTCAAGTTTGGGCCGTGAGTTCATTCTCCCTCTCCCTTTGCGGGGAGAGGGCCGGGGCTGAGGAGAGGCGCTGCGTCAAGCCCCTCTGACATCCTGTGGGAAAATGAACAGGGGCACGGCGTGCCGTGCCCCTGTTCATTCTTTGCAACCGTTTCAACATTACGCGATCTGCTTCAATCGGCTCGCTTTCGTCGCTCGCTGGATTCCGGGCAGCACGTACTCTCTTGCCACCGCGTCCCAGCTCATTTTCTGTGCCAGCTCGTAGCCCCGTTCGATGAACTGCTCGAACTCCGCCGGGGTTCGCGGGAGGCGGGCCATCAGCTCATTGGCGACCATCGCCGCCACCGTGTGCTCGATCTGATCACGCTCGGGCTGTCCGATGGCAAGCAGTTGTTCGGGGCGCAGGCTCTTTTCCGGCAGGTCGGTGTAATCGGCGACGATCACGTTGGGCGTTGCGCCGCCCGCGGCGTGCTCGACGAAACCGGCGCACCCGCAGACGTTGGAGAAGACGCAGATCCCGCCGAAGCTGATCGGCTCGACCTGCGCGATGCCGAACGGCTCGTAGATGCTTTGGCCGAACTCGGCGTCCGAGCCTTTGCGGATGTCGTGGAATTCCATGTCCGCCGGCATGCGCGCGCCGCACAGGCGCTGCTCGAAGCCGAACTGGTTGATGAAGACGACCTTGATGTTGCGGCTTTGGGCGTTGAACTCCTGGATTCCCGCGTAATACGCGGCTTCCCCGCCCGAAAGGTCGGGGTGCCCTTCGCGGTGAACGACGGGCCAGTGGTAGTTCTGCTCCATCCGGCGGACGTCATCGCCACGCCGGGCTGGGACTTCCGTGCTCAGCGAGAATAGAACCGCCGTCTCGTTCCGCTGACGAAGCTGGCCTTCCAAATGCTCGAGCACGCGCAGGTCGCGCCACATCCCCTTGCTCGGGACGAGGCGCGTGACGTGCGTAAAGATGTAGTCGGGCTCGAACTTGAGGAGGGTCTTGCAGTATTGCCGCAGTTTGCGGCGGCTGGTCATCTTTTCCGACACGTCGATCTTCCAACACGGCACGCCGTTGTACGCGAGTTGCGCGTCCACCGTCGCGAACTCCGGCCCGAGGAACCGGATTTCCTTCAGCGTGTAATCGCCCACCGCAAAGATGCCATCGCAGTACCGGGCGGCTTTCACCAGCGAATGCTTGTAGTAGCCGCTCTGGTCGCCGAACACGTCTTCGACGTAATGGCCCTGCGGGACGGCGGAGCGCATGACGTTGTAGAACATCGTGTCGTGGCCGGGGCTGTGCTCGACGATGCGGCGCATCGTCGCCACCTCGTGGGCGTAGAAGATCGTGCGGAAGTTGGCGCGTTCCCCCTCCATGATCGCGGCAAGCACGGTGGGCATGCCCATGTATTCGTGCGAGAGGATCACGCAAGGCTCGACCGAGCTGGCCGCCCCCAGCGCGTGCAGCGAGGCGATCGCCGGCTGGGCCAGGCGGACCCACTGCTCGTAGTCCCAGATGTGGTCGTATTTGGCGCTCTCGATGCCGAACTTTTTCCACAGGTCGAACTTGAACACGCCGATCTTGCCCGCGTCATAGCGGCTCACGTCGATGAGCAGCACCTCGGGCGTGCTGACCGCGCCGGTGGCTTTGTCCACATACCGGCGTCGGCCGTAAATGATGCCGACGTCGAACGTCTGCTCGATCTCGCGGAACCGGGCCGCCAGGGGCGATCGGTAGAGTGAGTCAAGGCTGCTGTAGAGTACCTCGCCCAGCGGCCCCAGGCGCTGCTCGCCGCTCTCTTCGGTGGGCCAGTAGGGGCCGATGAGGATGTTCCGGTGCGTGCCTGCCAGGTAGACCGGGCTGGTGAACAGCCCTTGAAGGACGGCGCCGATGCCGCCGATTTTCTGAATCGCTTCGTGGGTAACGTGTACGACGGTTTGCATAGTTAATAATTCCACTAGCCGCGCGGAAACACGGGTGACCGTGTTTTGAATGAAGTCCGATAGCTTACAACCGGCCCGCGACGGTTGCGAGCGGGCTGGACCCCTATTTATCGGAGATGTGGGGGTCGCAACGGAGGTTTCGGAGCGGAAAATCGCGAAATCCCTACCCGCTTTCCTCCTGAAACCGCGTCATCACGTTCGAGGAAACGTACCCCGCGAGCCTGTTGCCGTCCGGGCGGATCAAACGAAAGGCCTTCTGTCTCCATTCCCCCGGTCGATACACCGCGCCCAGAAAATCCTGCTTGCGACACGCGAAGAGGAGCTTCCGCTGCGCCTCCGACAACCCCGACCGCGCGTCCTGCACCAGCATTCCCAATTCCTTATCGCTCTTGTCGCTGTGTGCCCCGTGCGCCTCGCGTACCTGCGCGACGAGACCGTCCAACCGCGCCTCCAGGATCGTGCGGATCGTGTCGAAGTCCCCCGTCATCTCCTCGGGCAGCTCCCGGCGCATCGCATCGAGATCCTCCCCGCCCATCATCGCCTCCCACAACGCCAGCGGCGTGCAGTGACAGATCAGCCGATGCACCCGGCAATACGCCTCCCCCTTCAGCTTCACCCGCAATCCCCGCTCAAACCGCACTACGAACCCCTCCTCGTTGCGCGTGAGCTCGCGGGCCACGTCCAATAATTCGTCGAACGACCCTGAAGCAAAGCGCTTTGCGATACGAAGCCCCGCATTGGCCGCGGCACTTTCCAACGCTTCGCGCCGCAGCTCGCGTCCTTGTGAGTCGTACGCCCCGAGCAGCACCAGCCCCGCGAAATCGTACGGAATGACGATCCGGTTTTCGGGATAGACGATTTCCACGAGGTACGTCGATCCCGAATCCAGATTCGCTGTCGCAACGTTCTGGTGCAGGTTCGCCGTCGCCCACTGCCCCTGTTCCGAGTCGAGCTGCCCGCGCGTCGAAACCCGCCACCGCCCCGCATGGTGAAACAAAATGCCCAGCGACCCGTCCA
>JAQGHH010000016.1 GCA_028288945.1 Phycisphaerales bacterium | reverse complement strand
ACGTCCTGGTAATCGCTCTGGCGGTAGGCGTGGGCGTCGAACTGCCGGGGGCCGGCGTACTTGTGGTCTTCCAGCAGCTTGACGAGGAAGAAAGCGTGCTTGGGGTTGGCCGACCCGAAGCGGAAGTCCTGGTCGTAGCGGCCGAACTCCTGGTCGTTCAAATCAATGTGGAACAGCTTCCCCTGCTCCAGTGCCGCGGCCACTTGATGCACGAAATTCAACCCCGCCATGTGCTCGTGCGCCACTTCCGGGTTCACGCCGCACATTTCCGGGTGATCGAGCGTGGGGATCAGCGCCAGGTACGAGCCGGTGACGGCAAAGTACATGTGCCCCCGCGGCTCATTGGGCTTGGCCTCGAACGCGAATTTGTAGCCGTAGCCCTGCTCGATGCTGTATTCGCTGAGGAAGTTGATGGCCTCGCGGAAGCGCTTGATCGCCTCGACGGGACTCTTGGTGGCGTCGCTCTCGACGCCCTCGCGGCCGCCCCAGAACACGTAAATCTTCGCGCCGAATTCCGCGCCCAGGTCCATCGCGCGCATCGTCTTCTGGATCGCATAGGCCCGGACCTGCGCGTTGTTGCTGGTGAACGCGCCGTCCTTGAAGACGGGATCGGAAAAGAGATTGGTGGTCGCCATCGGGACGACCAGGCCGTTGTCCTTCAGAGCTTTCCTGAAGTCCTTTTTGATCTGTGCGGCCTGCTCGGGCGTGGCGTCGATGGGGATCAGATCATTGTCATGGAAGTTGACGCCGTACGCGCCGACTTCGCCAATGAGGTCAGCGATCTGCGCCGGAGAAAGGGTTTCGCGCACCGGCCCGCCGAACGGGTCGCGGCCGGGGTTGCCGACGGTCCAGAGACCGAAGGTGAATTTGAGTTTCTTGTCAGGGGCGTATGCGTCGCTGGGCATGATGAGCAGTTCCTTCCTCGTGCACAATGTTTGGGGCGATGGGTTGGCCGCTGATTACGCTATTGCCGTCCTTCGAACCGCCCGTTTGAGAGGGCGGGAAGTGTCCTCGAACGCGGAGAGTAATTCAAGGAATCTGCCGGTACAGGAAAAGAGGAAGAATCGAACGCCGAGAAGCCAAGGCGCCGAGGGGAATGCAGAGAGAGAATTGATTGCTTGAATGCAAACGCCTCATGAATTTCTGAGTAAGCACACCGATATTTCCCTCCTCCCTCCCACCTCGGCGTCTTGGCGTCTGGGCGTTCGATTCCTGCTCGTACCCCCATCACCGGTTTGATAATCGCCCCGCGATGTTAGGATGAGCGGAGCAAACACCGTCAAGCCGGAGGAAGTCGCATGAAACAATCGACGAAATGGGTGTGCTTTGTCTGGGCGATAGCCATGGCGGCCAGTTCTTCCCTCGCCGCCCCGCCCGAGGAGCACGCTCCCGAAGTCAACGTCGTCGCCTTCGGCGACTGGGGCTTCGGCACCGCCGACCAGCGGGCCGTCGCCAACGCCATTGCCTCTTATGCCGGCGACCATCCCCGCTTCGACGCCGCGTTGCTGCTGGGCGACAACTTCCGCGTTCCGCTCGAAGACGCGGACGACCCCAACTTCCAAACCGTCTTCGAGAAGATGTACAACCCCAAGCGGCTGAATTTCCCCTTCTACGCCTGCCTCGGCAATCACGATTACGAGAAGGATCGATTCCATGCCGAGCTCGATTACGCCCGCCTGCATCCGGAGTCGCGGTGGAAGATTCCCAGCCGCTGGTACCGGATCGACCTGCCCAGCGCGAGAGATCCGCTCGTGACGGTGCTCATGCTCGACAGCAACAAGCCGCAGATGACCGGCGCGGATTGGGACGCCCAGATCGATTGGATGAAGCAGGAGCTCGGGCGACCCCGTGCGAAGTGGACCGTCTGCTGCGCCCACCACACCCTCTTCAGCAACGGCGCCCACGGCGACAACGGCGTCCTCCAATCCCAATGGGGGACAATCTTCAAAGACCATAAAGTGGACTTCTACCTCTGCGGCCACGACCACACCCTCCAACACCTGCAGGTCGAAGGCTGGCCCACAAGCTTCGTCGTCAGTGGCGGCGGCGGCGCCCGCCGCCTGTCGTTGCTCCGCGACAACCGCGGTCCCTACTCCCGCTCCGACACCGGCTTCGCCGCCATCCGTTTTACTGAAACGACGGCGACCGTCAGCCTGATCGACGCCCACGACAAGCTCCTCCATCAGTTCGAGCGAAGCACGGAAGGCACGGTACGGATTATTGCGACCACCCCCAGCGACAAGGCCACCGAGCATCCGCTCAAAGTGATCGTCGGCATTGACGAAGACCCCAAACACCCCGCCACGCAACCGGCAGCCGCACAACAGGGGAAGAGTCGAACCACAGAGGGCACAGAGGCCACAGAGAGCACAAAGAAGAAATTCTAAGACGCTGATTTGCTCCCGTCTTTCTCTGTGCTCTCTGTGGCCTCCGTGGTCTCTGTGTTGAGTTCCCGCATTTCTTCGCGGCTGTCTTCGCGCCTTCGCGACTTCGCGGTCTCTTCCGCACCGCGGCTCTTCCCAATGGCACGAACGGCGCACCGCCCATGCCACTTCAGAAGCACCCCCTCCGCCAATCCTCTCTGGACGCCCCACCCCGCTCGCGTTCCAATTGGATGCATGCCCGCCAGCCCGCACGTCTCTGTCCGCATCGACCTTTCCCGCGTCCGGCGGAACGCGGAGGAAATCGCAAAGCAAACCGCCGTCCCAATTATCGCGGTGGTGAAGGCGGACGCCTACGGACTTGGCGCGGCGCGCGTGGCCACGGCCATTGGAGACCTGGTCGAAGCCTTCTATGTCTTCGACCTGGCCGAGGCCGTCGAGTATCGGCTGTTCGATATCGCCGGCAAACGAACCATCGCCCTGCTCGGGCAATCCGACGACCCGCAGGATTATCTCTCCCATCACGTGCGGCCCGCCGTGTGGGACGTCGCGCGGGCGCACGCGCTCCGTGCCGCCAAACCTGTGTTGTCGGTGGACACCGGCCAGCAGCGCTTCGCCTGCGAGGCGCATAATGTAAGCGCCGTCATGCGCGCCGGAGACATCGGTGAAGCGTTCACGCACGCCTCGACGCTGGATCAAGTCCGCCAATTCACGCAAACGATGAGCGAACACGCCCCGCCCGCCAAGGCCGGCAAACTGTACCTCCACGCCGCGGGCTCGTCGCTGCTGGCCAAGCCCGCGGCACGGCTCGACGCCGTCCGCCCCGGCCTCGCCCTCTACCGCGGCGCAGCGCGCGTCACCGCCCCGCTGGTCGAAGTCCGCGAATCCACCGGCCCGGCAGGCTACACCGGCTTCCTCTCCCCCCGCCACGGCATCATCCTCGCCGGCTACTCCCACGGCCTGCGGACAGGCCCGTGCATGGTCAACGGCCGCCGATCGCACATTCTGGAAGTCGGGATGCAAACCTCGTTCGTAGAAGCCGCCGGGGGAGATCGCGTCGGCGACGAGGTCGTCCTGCTCGGCGATGGGCTGAGCGAATCCGATGTGGCTGCGGAATGGAAAGCGAGCCCGCAGGAAGTGCTGACGCGGCTGTGCGGGGCGGGAATTCGCCAGCATGTCGGATGACGGACACCCGGAGAGTTCCCCGATTGCCAACGAATGAAGCGGTCTGCTAAACCATCGGCTGTTCGCGCGTGCGTGCCGACACGAAGGACCGCCGACCATGCCAACCGGTCTACACGCCCTGTCCATCGCATCACTCGCCATCGCCGCGGCGTGTGCGGCGTATGTGGCGTTTGACGTCGCATGTTGCCATCCTCAGAGCATGCCGATCATGAACGTGGTCTGGCCGCTGACCATGCTCTATTCGGGGCCGCTCGGGCTATGGGCGTATTGGAAGATCGGCCGGGCCTCATCATCATCGCATGGGGAACATCGGCCCCAGCAGGACATGGACCCGGCCGACAGACCCTTCTGGCAGCGGGTATTCCTTTCCTCCACCCATTGCGCCGCCGGCTGCGTGTGCGGCGACGTCATTGGAGAATGGTTGGTGTTTTTCAGCGGCTTGACGATTGCGGGCTCGATGTTGCTTACGATGTATGTCGTGGATTTTGTCGCCGCGTACGTGGTGGGCATCGCGTTCCAATATTTCCCGATCCGGCAGATGAGGCGCCTGCCGCCGGGGCGGGCCTTGTGGGAAGCAATCAAAGCCGACACCCTTGCACTTACCGCGTTTCAAGTGGGAATGTACAGTTGGATGGCCCTCGACCATCATGTGCTGTTCCGCGGCAATCCCCTGTTCAGGCCCGACACTGCGGTCTACTGGTTCATGATGCAGATCGCGATGTGCATCGGATTCCTCACTACCTTTCCGGCAAACTGGCTGCTGGTGCGGACGGGGGTGAAGGAAGGGATGTGAGGGCGCGCCCCTCGGCGACGCCACGCGCGGAGCCTCAAGGTCGATTTCTTTTCACACCCCGCTGTGCATCCGCGCCCCGGGCGACTGCCTCGCGATGATTTTCGCCTCGGCGTTCAACACCTCGTCCCAGCGGCGGTTCACCGTTTCCGCCGGCTCGATTTGTTCGGCCAGTTGCAGAAACGTGCGGTAGTGGCCGTGCTCGCTGGACCAGAGGGCGCGATAGAGCTTCATCAGCTCACGGTCGGCTTGGGGGGCTTCGGGGCTGATGGATTCCAAATGATCGGCCAGGAGCTTGAAACGCTCGCAGCTTCTGGCCTCGATGAGGGCGGAGACCATCAGGCGGTCGATCAGCTCGCCCTTGCCAAGGCCCATGCGCACCAGGGCGCGGAGGTCGGCGGCGTAGGGGTTGGCGTGCTGGCGGCTGAGGCGGCCGCCGCGGCGGGCTAACAGTCGCGTGACCGTCGCCAAATGCTCCACCTCATCCCGCGCGACGGCGGTCATCGCCGTCACCCAATTCTCCGGCGGAGCCGGTTCGGGCCAGCGGTTGAGCAGCTCCAGCGCGTTGGCCGCGGCTTTCTTTTCAAGGTGCGCGTGGTCGTTGAGCAGTTCCAGCGGCTGCTGCAAAACGCGTGCGGCCCATTCGGAGGGTGTGACGTGGCGTAGGGGGAGATCGACTTCACGCATCGAGCGGGGTTCCTTGTGACTCTTGCTGAGCCCGCGCCTCCACATTCTAGAAAGAAATCGAACGCAGAGGCGCGGAGGCGCAGAGGTAGGAAAGTGGGAGAAATACTAGTGCGCGCTCAGCATTTCGGAGAACCCTGCATTCAAGCCAACTATCCTCTTCGCATTTTTCTCTGCGACTCGACGTCTTGGCGTTCGCTCTAACGTACTTCCTCAACAGCCCGGTCAATGGCGGACTGATCGATTCCCCGGCGCGCGGCCTCGGCCCGGGCGGCCTCGGCTTCGCGCTGCCATTCCGCTTCCCCACGCTCGGCCAATCGCTGCTCAAGGAGCAGACGGTCGGCTTCAGGCAGACTATCAATCCGCTCGAGAATTTCCTGAACGGCAGCTTCGCTCATAAATCACCTCCAACGCCAGCCGCAACGCACCATGTTGCGCATCGCTCTCAAGCAATTGTAACCTTCTCGCCCTTCATGGGCGAATACATCCGTGGACGCGCATTCGCCCCGGAATCCCCCTCCCCGGCCCTGTGCCGCCATGTTATCGTGCCCGCGCACCGATGACCTAGGAGCCTCGGCAATGACCCTCTCCCTCCCCATCCTCGGCGAAGCCCTCGACGAGCTGACCAATGCCTTCCCCCCCCGGCGGACTCCCGTGCCGCAGCCGGGGGATGTGGGGCAGATCATGGGGTTCTTTACCGACACCACCCTCTGCATCGGCTGCAAGGCGTGCGAGGTGGCGTGCAAGCAGTGGAACCAGCTCCCCGCCGATCAATACAACTTCACGGGCTACAGCTACGACAACACCGGCCACCTGGGCGCGACGACCTGGCGGCACGTGAAATTCAAGGAGCAGATCGGCGAAAACGCCGGCCGCTGGCTCATGATGAGCGACGTTTGCAAGCACTGCGAAAGCGCGCCGTGCCAGCATTCCTGCCCCACCGGCGCGATCATCTACAACGACTTCGGCGACGTCTACGTCCAGAACGACATCTGCAACGGCTGCGGCTACTGCGTCAGCGCCTGCCCCTTTGGCGTGCTCGGCCGGGCCGAGGGCCAGCAGGACGACGGCCACGCCCACAAGTGCACCCTCTGCTTCGACCGCCAGTCCGATGACATGACCCCCGCCTGCGCCAAGGCCTGCCCCACCGCTTCCATCCAGTTCGGCCCCGTCGACGAACTGCGCGACCGCGCACGCGGGCGCGTGAAAGAGTTGCAGGATCGGGGGAACCAGCGGGCGTATCTGTACGGTGCGGATTCCGTGGGCGATTACGGCCCGCTCAATGCGTTCTTCCTGCTGGAAGATCATCCGAACGAATACAACCTCCCGGAAAATCCGCCCCAACCGTTCAAGGGGCAGGCAAAGCGCTACGCCGCCAGCCTGCTGACCGGCGTAGCCCTGACCGCGCTCGCCGCGGCGGTGTTTGGGAAAAGGAGTTGAGGGAGTGGAGCGTGCGCGCGTGAAGGAAGCCGGCGGCGCCGCATTTTCTTCACGCCCCATGCTCCACGTTCCACTCGCCATCGAGACAGGAGCCTCTGATGCCCGGCGTTGACACGCATCTTGATCGGCAGCCCGCGGGCCCGCAGGCGCCGTCGGTGCACGATTACAATTCGCCGAAGGGGGAGCCGTCTTATTACGACGTTTCGTTCTTGCAGCCGCCGGTGTGGAAATGGGAGATCGCGGCGTACTTTTTCCTCGGGGGCGTGGCGGCGGGCGCGTATGTGATCGGGCGCACCGCCGAGCGCTTCGGCGGACGCAAGTACAGCGCGCTGACGAAAGCGGCGACTTACACCTCCTTTGCCGCGCTCCTTCCCAGCCCCCCGCTGCTCATTCATGACCTGGGCGACCCGCGCCGGTTTCATCACATGCTGCGCGTCTGGAAGCCCCAGACGCCCATGAACCTGGGAAGCTGGGTGCTGACCGGCTTCGGCGCGGCGGCCTCAGCTGCCGTGTTACGCGAATACTTGAAGACCGCTTCACCCGAAGAGCGCAGCGTCACCTCTAAAATTGTTGACGGAACCCTCCTGCTCATCAGCGACGCAGCGGGCGTGCCGCTGGCGCTCATGTTGGGCGGATACACGGGTGTGCTGCTCAGTTGCACCGCCAATCCGATCTGGTGCCGCAACACGTGGCTCGGGCCGCTGTTCATGTCCAGCGCGATCGGCACCGGCGCCATGGCGACAAGTTTGGTGCTGTCGGCCATGGGGGAAACTTCTCCCGACGACGAAAACCACCAAGCGCTCGACACAATTGACACGGTCAGCAATCTCGGCGAGGCGGTATTCCTGGGGGCATATCTGCGGTCACTCGGGAAGAACGCGTATCCACTGACGCGCGGGAAATGGTCGCCGCACATTTGGGGCGGGGTCGCGGGGCTGGCGGCGTCGGAGATTCTGAAGTACCTGCCACTCCGTGGAAGGGCAAAGCGGTGGGCGAACATCGGCTCGGCCCTGAGCGGCCTGGCCGCCGGTTTCTCCCTGCGCTGGGCGCTGGTCCACGCGGGGAAAGACGCGGCCAACGATCCGGCCACGGCACGGAGATCGAGCCGCCCGAAGCGTCCGGAATTCGCTCCCGAAAACGCCAGGCCGGCGATATCCCAATCAGCAACGCGCACCGACCTGTTGGGCGGCACCTTCCGGTGAGAAGTGATTTTGAACCCGTTGAACTCTTAAACCTTGAACCTTTGAATCCCCATCAAGGCTCGGCGATCGAAGCGTGCTGTCGCCGGTGATTGCCGGCGATGGCCGGGGCGGCCTTAGCCATGGGCACTTCTCTCGCGGGGGAAACCAGGATTTGATTCCCCGTGCGTCGAGGCGGCCCGTCCGCGTAATCGCAATGCATTGTGAAATTCTTGTAGCCGAATCCCTGGTCGCGCTGCGCGCGGGCGAGGTCGACCGCGCCGCCGTTGATGGCGGCTTCACGCGCCCAATGCAGCGTGCGGAAGGCGGCGGCGAATGGCACGGCCGCGAGCGCGACGAGCATCACCGCCGACGCCAGCGAGCCGAACGCGAATGGGCGGGTGGCAGCGGGACGTTGGGCGACTGGCTTTGCGTACGGGTGATCCTGGCCCGCCTGCCAGAGGAGCATCGCCGCCGCGGGAAAAATCGTGAGCGGCAGGAATAGCATAAATCGCTCAGAATAGAGCGGCTCAGTGATCCACGTCGTGTTAAACACGACGTAAAGGCACCCGAGAAATCCTCCCGACAATAGCAGGTACGGCCCGGCCACGGCGCGGGCGGCGTTTTCTTCATGCCGGCTGCGGGCGAGGCACAAAACGATGACCCCGCACGCGCCGGCCAAAAGCAGTTGGCCCAGGTGATGGCGGCTGGGGCCCAGCAAATTCGCCACCCCCGCGATGACCTGATGGGCGTATTGCGACCAGGTGAACAGCGGCTTGGTCCCGGGCTTGTGGCTCGCCCATTGGCCCAGGTACTTGGACACAATGACCCAAATGACCAGGGGGGCGACGCCGGCGACAAACGCCGCCAGCCAGCGGACCGCGGGCCGCCGGCCCTTGTGAAATACAATCAAAACGGCCACCAGCGGCGGAAGGAAGATGAAGCTGTTGTGCGTCACCGTCAAAATCGCCATCAGCGCGCCGTTGAGCAAGGCGAGGCCAATCGCGTAGCGGTCGGTGCCTTCGGGCCGTAGCGTGCGGTACGTCACGTACAGCACCATGGGATAAATCGTGTAGACGAGGTTGTGCGCCATGGCGGTGCGGAATCCGGTGGCGACAGTCAGGGCGATGAAGATCACCGCGAGCAACGGCAACGCGAGCGACGCGGGACGCAGCGCGCGGGCGGATTCGAGCGAGCGGCAAAGCGGAAATAGAAAGGCGGCGGACCACGCGAAAGCCGCCACCGCGGCCAACAGCGTGTTCGCGCCGGCGAGGGTAGCGCCGGAAACGCCGCCGACGAGTTGGATCCCCGCCAGGTAGATCGAATAGCCCGGCGGCCAGCTCCAAATTCTTCGGCCGTTGAAATGGTGATACCCCTTGCCGTTCAACAGGCTGACGGAGCCTTCCCAATAGGCCCATCCGTCGGAGGGGATCTTGATCCCGTTGCGGAGAATGATGCCCGACACGACCGCCGCGATGACCGCGGCAAAAATGCAGAATGCCCAGGCGAGGTTCGGTCGTCTGGGCGTGATGTGAGTGACAGGTCCCATGGGGCTTTTGAACCGCTGGCGGCAATATCTTCGGGCACGTCTTGCCCATTGCCGCGACAGAGAATGGCGCGTATTACATAGTCAGACCGATGCGAAAGTTACTTCATCGGCCAAATGCGTCTGTGACAGGGGCGAATCGCTGCGCCTTACGCGGGTAATGCCCGTTGGGGGCGAAGCGGGATCAAACTTAACGGTGTAGCCGGGCCGACCGGTTTTTGCATACGGGCGACATTCCCATGCCATGACCGGCGCCGCCCCGAACCCGTGCTAGCGGATCGGCGTGATATTCCAAGAATTATCGGCGGCGCGCCCGTTCGGGGATCGATCGGCCCGGCATGTGCAAGGCACTCGCGTTTATGCGAAAATGGGCCGATATTCCTAGCACCGCAGTTCACAGCCACCCTGCGCACCGGCAACCGGACATGACAGAAGCAGCCAGCATTCAACTCGACGCCCAACCCCCGACGGGCGGCGCGCCGGGCGCACCAGCCGTCGCCGACGTGGACGTGCCCCTGTGCGTGGACCTCGACGGGACGCTCATCGCCACCGATTCGCTATGGGAGGCATTGCTGCTGCTGGCCAAGGCCCGCCCGCTGGACCTCGCGCAGACGCCGTTTTGGGCGTCGCGCGGCAAGGCGCATTTCAAGCAGCAGGTCGCGGAACGCGTGAAGGTGGACGTCGCGCTGCTCCCCTACCGGCAGGACGTGCTGGAATTCCTTCGGGAACAAAAGCAATCGGGCCGGCGGCTGGTGCTGGCGACCGCGTCGCACCGGAGCGTCGCCCGCGCGGTCGCCGACCATTTGGGGATTTTCGACGAAGTCGTCGCCAGCGACGAAGATAACCTTCTGGGAGAGGCGAAGCTGGCCGAGCTGGAAAAACGCTTCGGCGCCGGCCGGTTTGATTACGTCGGGGACTCGGCGTCGGACGTGTGCCTTTGGAAATCGGCCCGGCGGGCGTACCTCGTCGCCCCCGGCCGCAAGGTGCTCCGCAAGGCGACGGCCGTCTGCACGCCCCACCGCGTCTTCCAGCGCCCCGATTTGGGGAAAGCGATTTTCAAGGCGATCCGCCCGCACCAGTGGGTGAAGAACCTGCTGCTGCTGGTCCCGCTGATTTTGGCCCACAGGCTCGGGCAGGGCCAAAAAGTTTTCGCGGCGGCGTACGCGTTCCTCGCGTTCAGTCTGTGCGCTTCCGCGATCTACATTCTTAACGATCTACTCGACCTGGAAGCCGACCGCCGACACCCCACCAAGCGCCGCCGGCCCTTTGCGGCGGGGAAATTGTCGGTGCAGACGGGGATGGCCTTGTCCATCGGACTGCTCGCCTGCGCGTTCGGCCTCTCGCTGCTTCTTCCCTGGCAGTTCCGCGGACTGCTCGCCGTTTATCTCGTGCTGACGACCGCCTACTCGTTCTGGCTCAAGCGCAAGCTGCTCGTCGACGTGATTCTCCTTTCCGTCCTGTACACGCACCGGATCATCTCCGGGGCGGCGGCCGTCGATGTGCCGCTGACGATGTGGCTGCTGGCGTTCTCCATGTTCTTCTTCCTGAGCCTCGCGTTCGCCAAGCGGTATTCGGAGCTGATCCAGGTGGAAGACTCCGGCGAAGCGCACATCAAAGGCCGCGGGTACGAAGTTCGCGACCTGCGCGTCATCGAAAGCGTCGGCCCGACCAGCGGGTATCTGGCCGTGCTGGTCTTCTGCAATTACCTCGACAGCACCGTCGTGCGCGACCTTTACCCCGGCGGCCGTCATATGCTGCTGTGGCTGGTAGCGCCGATCCTGCTGTACTGGATCACGCGCGTCTGGTTCATCGCCCGAAGACGCCAGCTCCACGACGACCCGATCGTCTTCGCGATCCGCGACACACGAAGCCACGTGTGCGGAATCATCGCCGGGCTGATCGTGCTGGTGGCGTCGATGCACTGGAAATGGCCGACGTAATCCATGTAGGGTGGGCGTACCCGCCCACCGTTTTGCCGTACGACATGGCCGGGCAAACGGTGGGCGGGTACGCCCACCCTACATAATCGATTGTAAATAGTCAGGCAGATTAAGGATGTGACTCGATGGCGCGTTCTCGTTTGATGGAAATCTCCGGCTGGGGCAACTTCCCCCGGCAGGCGGCGCAGGTCTACCGGCCGGAGAAAATCTCCGAGGCCCGCGCGGCCGTGGCCGATGCCCCGGCGGGCACGCTGCTGGCCCGCGGCCTGGGCCGCTCCTATGGCGACGCTTCGCTCAACGAAGGCGGCAGCGTCCTGCTCGACACGCGGCTGTCGCGATTTCTCGATTTCAATCCCGAAACCGGCGTGCTCGAATGCGAAGCGGGGGCGTCGCTCGAAGACATCCTTGAGGCTTTCCTCCCGCGCGGGTTTTTCCCGCCCGTTACGCCGGGGACGAAGTATGTCACGGTCGGCGGCGCGATCGCCGCGGACGTGCACGGGA
>JAQGHH010000006.1 GCA_028288945.1 Phycisphaerales bacterium | reverse complement strand
GGCCGACGCCCTCGCTCCTGGCGCACACCGATCCGCCGTGACGCTCGGCGATGCTCTTTACGATCGAGAGCCCCAACCCCAGTCCGCCGTACTTGCGGGTGATGGACGTGTCGGCCTGCCAGAAGCGGTCGAAGACGCGCGGGAGCAGTTCCGGCGGGATGCCGTCCCCGGTGTCGGCGACCTCGATGCTCGCTTCGCGGCCCCGGCGGCCCAGCCGAACCTCGACACTGCCGTTGGCGGGCGTGAACTTGATGGCATTGGAAAGCAGGTTCGACACCGCCTGCCGCAGCCACACGGCATCGCCCATCACCACCAGCCCCGACTTCACGGCACTGGCCGTTATCTTCACGCCCTTTTCCTCGGCGATGGGAGCGAGCGTTTCCACCGTCGCCTTGACGACCGCCGACAGCTCGACGGGCAGCGGCTCCAATTGGACCTTGTCATGGGCGATCCGGGAGGCGTGGAGCAGATCCTCCACCAGGCGGGACTGCTCCTTCGCGCAGCGGATGATTGTGTCGAGGGCGGCGGCCTCCTCCTTCTCGCCCAGCATGCCGGCCTTGAGCAGCTTGGACCAGAGCAAGACCGCCCCGACGGGCGTGCGCAGCTCATGGCTGATGGTGGCTAGGAAGTCGTCCTTGGCCCGGTTGGCCGACTCGGCTGCGGCGCGGGCGCGCGATTCCGAGAGGTCGGTCGCCAGCAGGCACACCAGGTTCGTCCCTTCCAGCGATAGTGGGTTCACGGTGAGATGAAAGGGGACCTCGCCCGCCCCGCGGGCAAGCAGCTTGAACTCCTGGCGCACGGAGGTGCTGAGCCCTTCCCAAAGCATTGCGCGCAAGAGCCCCTCGGCGTCGGGCGCGACGAATTGGTAGATGGACGACCCGATGACTTCCACAATCGGGTAGCAGAGCATCTCGGCGAAGCAGGGGTTGCAGTAGAGGATCGTCCCGTTCGCGTCGATGGTCGCCGCCCCCTGGGCCATCGCCTCGACGAACACGCGGTAGGATTCGTCTCCGCCGCGGAGTGGGTAGATCTGCTCGGAGCCGGCGGGCCCGACGACCAGCGCGTCTACTTCGTCGGCGTGGATCGCCCGCAGGGTTTCTTCCGCCGCCTTAAGGCGGGCGCGGAGCCCCCGGCCGGGGGGGCGCAGTGTGTCACGTAAGGGTACTTCTTGTTGCATTCCTCAACCTTTCGCCCCACGAATTGGAGCCCCTTTTCCACGTGTGACGGCGCCCGAACCCCCGCCCGTTAGGCCGTGCCGACGTCCATCGCCCGCGCGCCGTTTTGGCCCCCCGCGCCGGAGCGGGCACGCAAATCCAGGCCTACCAAAGTGCGGTCCTCATTCGAGAGGTCCCCAATGATCTTCTCGATCGGCACGGGCAGGTTCCGCACCAGCGTCGGAACGGCCAGGATCTGATCACCGGCGGCCAGTTGCGGATTCTTCAACAAGTCGATCACCTCGATCCGATAGCGGCCGGCCAGATGCGTCTCGCAGATCTTCTTCAAGTTGGCGAATGCCCGGAGGCTTTTGGGAGACTGCCCGGCGACGTAGAGTCGCAAGTCCCAGAACTTCTCCACTTCCGCCTTCGCACCGTTGCCCTGCTCTTTGGCCGCCTTGGGCGGCTTCGCTGTCTTCATTTTCAAACCTCCGTGTCAACCACGCGCTGCCCGCGCGCCGTTCCCGTTTCCATTCCCGCCGGCCTTCCCCGCGCCGGTCCCCCGGCTGCGGGCCATTTCAGCGCGGTCGTCGCCCAGTTGTTGGCGGCGCTGCCGGTCGATCGAAACCTCGCTGAGGGCTTCCTCCGCCTCCGCGGCGTACGCCGCCCGCAGCGCCAGCACGTGCGCTTCCATCGCCTGGCGCTTGTTCCCCAGGGCCCGCCGCTTGCGATCGGCTTCCTGGCGTCTTTTCAGTTCTTCGGCGGCTTCGCGCGCCGCTTGCGCTACGCGCGCCGAGCCGGTGAGCATCCCGGCCGGCCCGAGATAGACGTCTACCAGCTTCACGCCGTCGGCAGTAATCAGGAATTCGCGCACCTGGTTGGAATGGGCCATGCCGCGCGACTTGAGGACGTAGATCCCACGGTTGCGCTCGCCGTTGTGCTCGAGGTCGCGCAACAGCAACCAGGTGTCCACGAGCGAGGAGACGCTCACTTCCGTTCCCTCAAGGATAGTTCCCCCGGCGGTCAGGTTGGTGAGCAGCGCCGTGATCTGCCGCATCTTCAGGAAATCGATCAGCCGCAGCAGCATCGCCCGGACTTCAAACGTACTTCCCGCCGTCGTGAGATTGCTGATGGGATCCACCACAACCGCCTTAGGCTGGAAGTCGGCGATCTGCTTGTGGACCGTAGCCAGGTGCGTTTCAAGGCCGTAGAGCGTCGGGCGCGACGCATGGAAGCGCAGCTTCCCGCCGGCGACGTGCCGGTCCAGTTCGAGCCCGACGGAGCGCATGTTGCGGAGGATCTGGTGGGGCGATTCCTCGAACGCGAAGTAAAGGCACCGCTCGCCGCGACGGCAAGTGGCGTCGGCGAAATGGGCCGCGAGCGTGCTCTTTCCCGTGCCGGCGGTCCCTGAGACCAGGATGCTGCTGCCGCGAAAATATCCCT
>JAQGHH010000670.1 GCA_028288945.1 Phycisphaerales bacterium | reverse complement strand
CCGAAGGAGGAAAGCACGCACGGGCGGAACAAACGAAGGAGCCCGGGAAGGTCCCGGGCTCCTTGCGTGAGTAAGTCGAATGCCATCGCGCCAATGGCGCGTTTAGAAGTGGGTTCAGATCCTTCGTGGCATGGGCGAGGCGCCCGTGCCACTTGGTTGTGAAACCGATTCTTAGTCGCGGACGCCGCCGAGGGCTTCCTGGACGGAGCGCGGGGCGGTGACGATGAGGTTGCCGTTCCACATGCGGAGGGCGGCTTTGCCGCCGTTCTCCTGCCAGACGTCGGGGAAGATGACGGAGCGGATCAAGTCCAGGAGCTCCTGGGAGCGTTCGGCCTTGGTCTTGAGTTCTTCCTCCTTCTTCGTCGAGCTACTGTCTCCTCCAAAGATCGAATTGGTATGCTGGCCCTGCGTCCCGCCGCCCCCATTGCCGCCGGGGCTTTGGCTCTGGTTATTGCTGGTCGTGTTCAGGGAGAAATCCGGGGCGTCGGTGAAATCGGGGATTTCGTTGATGAGGTCCTGCACGGGGTAGACGCGGGTGATCATCTTTTGGTCGGCCAGTTCGCGGGTGGTGACCTGGATGACGCCTTCGTCGATGTCGTAGGTGAGCTTGTCGCCGCCGCCGGCTTCGGCGAGCACCATGGTCAGCGCCTTCTTGAGGCTTACGCCGCGGAGACGGACGTTGAGTTGAGTGTCCTTGGTGACGCCCGCTTCTTCGAGGGCCTTCCAGTTGACGACGAGGTTTGCGCCCGAGACGTCGCGGAGGAAGTCGACGGCGTCGGTCAGGGCGACGCCGTTGAAGCGGACTTCAGGCAGATTGGTGTTGAGCATCTGCTTGACGCCGCTGGCGGCGGACGCGGGGACGGCCGAGAAGGCGAGGGCCAGAGAACCGACTACCAGGGAGGAAGCAAAGAATCGTCGCATGGCGGGGTCTCCTGTTGAGGCGGGTCCAAGGTGCAAGAGAACTTCGCAAAGTGTATCGGACCAGACGCGACAAATGCAACAGGAATCTGAAAGGATTTGCGGCGTAAGGGTAACCCTGACTGTCACTCCTGAGGACACAAATCGAACGCCGAGACGCCGAGATGCGGAGGTGGGACGAGAGAAATATGAGCGCGCATTCTGGGGAACAAACTCAATGATCTCGAGAGGTATGCCGTTCGGCAGTGCGCTTGTCACGAGAAAGCGCTGTGAGAAATATTGATCGACTCGATACGCAGACGAATGAGGCCGGGAGCTTTTCAGCTCCCGGCCTCATTGCGCATCTGCGTGTGTAATGGCGAGACAGTTTAGTCGCGGCGCGGCCCACGGCCACCGCCGCCGCTACCCGGGCCGCGGCCTCCGCGGTCACCACCGCGATCACCGCCACGGTCGCCCCGCGGCGGGCCGCGGAAATCGCCCTGGCCGCCTCCGCTTTGGCCATGGCCTTCGCCGGCCGGAGCGCCGACCGGGTCGGGGTCGCTCTCGCCCAGTTCCTTCATCGCGGCCTTGCGGGAAAGCTTGATGCGGCCCTGGTCGTCGATGAGGATCACCTTGACCTTCACCTCGTCGCCCATGTTCACCACGTCCATGACGTTCTGGACGTACTTGTCGGACAGTTCGCTGACGTGGCAGAGGCCGTCGGTCTCGGGGGCGATCTCGACGAACGCGCCGAAGTCCTTGATGCTCACGACGCGGCCGTTGTAGATCTTGCCGACCTTCACCTCGGCGGTCATCGCCTCGATGATGTCGCGGCACTTCTCGGCCGCCGCGCCGTCCACCGACGAGATGTAGACCGTGCCGTCGTCCTCGATGTCGATCTGGGCGCCGGTCTCCTCCTGAATGGCCTTGATGTTCTTGCCGCCGGGCCCGATGACTTTGCCGATCTTCTCGGGGTTGATCTTGATCGTGAGCAGGCGCGGGGCCCACTTGCTGATCTCGGGGCGCGGGGCGGGGAGCACCGCGGCCATCTTGCCGAGGATGACGCCGCGGGCTTCCTTCGCGCGGTGCAGGCTCTGGCGGATGATGTCGTAGTCGAGGCCTTCGATCTTGATGTCCAGCTGGATGGCGGTGATGCCTTCGCTGGTGCCGACGACCTTGAAGTCCATGTCGCCGAAGTGGTCTTCCTCGCCGAGGATGTCGGTGAGAAGGACCTGCTTCTTGCCTTCCTTGACGAGGCCGACGGAAATGCCGGCGACGGGGCGGGTGATGGGGACGCCGGCGTCCATGAGGGCGAGACATCCGCCGCAGGCGGAGGCCATCGAGCTGGAGCCGTTGGATTCGAGGATGTCGCTGATGATGCGGACGGTGTAGGGGAACTTATCGACGGTGGGGAGGACGGCGATGAGCGATCGCTCGGCGAGCGCGCCGTGGCCGATCTCCCGGCGGCCCGGGCCGCGGATGGGCCGCACTTCGCCCACGCTGTAGCTGGGGAAGTTGTAGTGCAGCATGAACTTCTGGCTGTACTCGTCGATCAGCCCGTCCACCATCTGTTCGTCAGAGCTGGTACCCAGCGTGACGGTGCAGAGCGACTGCGTTTCGCCACGGCTGAAGAGGGCCGACCCGTGCACGCGGGGCAGAAGGCCGACCTGGCAGGAGATGGGGCGGATGTCTGTGAAGCTGCGGCCGTCGGGGCGGACGCCGGCGAGGATGGCTTCGCGGGTGACCTGCTCCTCGACGTCGGAGAAGACGGCGCGGATCTTTTTCTGCTCGTCGCGCGCGGCGAGGATCGACTGGTAGCTGGCGTTGGGGTCGGTGACGGGCGGGGCCATTTCCTTGATCA
>JAQGHH010000662.1 GCA_028288945.1 Phycisphaerales bacterium | reverse complement strand
CGTCGAGGAAAACGGCGTTGCCGCGGCGGTCGGGGTTGGGGATGGGCGAGCCGGCGGCCCCGCCCACCACGTCGGGCAGAATCCGCTGGCGGTCGTGACGGATCGACAGCCAGTCGAAGCCCGGAATGAAACCGCTTCCGTTCCACGTCACCGGCGACCAAAGGCCGTCGTTGGAGGTCCGCTCGTCCTCATCGGCCATGAAGATTTTCTCGGAGGGCTTGCGGGCCTGCGACAGCTTGAATACGCCGGTGAACGAGTCCATCAGGTAATTCAGGCTATAGCTGTAAAGATACTGTCCCTGGCCGCCTTGGGTGTGCGTAAGCACGTCGTCCGAGGGGCACCGTAGGAGGTTTTCGTTGAATTTGCCCATGTACGGCGCGATCGCGGATTGATATACGTCGCGGCGCGGATTGGTTTCCCACCAAACCCAATCCTCGGACCTGATATCATCTGAACGGGCCGTCGCGGGGAAATATTGCCTGTTCTCGTTTGCGTACATCAAGAACGCCAGCCCGATTTGACGGATGTTACTCAGGCATTTCGTCGCATTTGCCTGCTCGCGGGCGCGCTGAAGGGCGGGGAGCAGAATGGAGATTAGAAGTGCGATGATTCCGATGACGACGAGCAGTTCAACAAGCGTGAACCCCGAACGACGATTGCGCATAACACATCCTTACAAATAGCGCAAGTTGGTTGACGCCACAACGACGACGGCGGAATGTTATGAAGCGGGGTGGGCGGTTTCCACTGAAATCCCAAGAACGGCAAGGGATTGAGATTCCAATCACGCGGTGGCCGCGGCGAGGCCGGGCATGTGCTGCGCCTGCACGCACATGGCGAAGAGCAGGTGGCGCAGCC
This sequence comes from Phycisphaerales bacterium, assembly GCA_028288945.1. Classification (GTDB taxonomy): domain Bacteria; phylum Planctomycetota; class Phycisphaerae; order Tepidisphaerales; family Tepidisphaeraceae; genus RYN-428. Next base: position 2,592 of record JAQGHH010000662.1, on the reverse strand, counting down.
GTTCAACGGATTGCGAGTCTAAAAATTCGGGCGTGAAATCGACGGGGAACGCGGCGCGGAACTCAAGGATCTGGTGGGCGAGGGCGGCGCGGTCGAGCGCGGAGATGACGCAGACCAACTCTTCGACCTGATCGGCTTGCAACATTCCCGCTCCTCGTGCCTGCGCCCGACGCCAGAGTCGGGCGAACCGTTAAATAAAGTAATCGATCAGCGACCCTTTGTTGATGATATCGGTGCGGTACTCGACCACCTTGACTTTCATCGCCACGCGCGGAGGTTCCTGCCAGGGAAGTGTTTTCCAGGGGGGCTGGATTGGGGAAGACTTGTCGGCTGATTCAGGCCCGCAGGGTTTGTCGCGCGGATCACACGCACGTCGGGGGGCACTCTCCGACACGATCCGTAGGGCCGCATGACATACGCGGCGGGGCGCGTATACCGGCGGACAGACGTGCCGTCGGGGCTCGCAAATCAGATCGGGGCGGCGGTGGTGACAAGGCTCGGCCGTCGCTACGGGAGAGACCGCAGAGTGGCGGCCGGCTTGTCCCTGGAGGTCGGCGCTGCGGATGGCGGCGCGCAGAAGCTTGACGACCTTGAGGTCGAGCGTCGCGACGATCAGGCTGGCGGTGGTGGCCAGGTCACTCACGGCCGAACCTAAAGCAAACGCGGGGCGTGCGGTGCCTGGCGGCCAGAGCCTGCCTGCGGAATGCTTGAGAAAATCAGCGTGAAATCATTTTTTCGTGTTCTCAGACCCGAACGGCAAGGGGTTCCGTTTATGCCGGATGATGCGTGGAGGCAACGCGAGGGCGGGGCGCGTGTTGCGTTCTGGAATCCGCGCGTGGATAGAATGCAGCGCGGGGAGGGAATCGTCATTCAAAGGAGCGACGAAGCCGCATGCGAACGGACGAATTGGACTTTGTTCTGCCGCCCGAACTGATCGCGCAGACGCCGTCGGCGGAGCGGTCCGCTTCGCGCCTTCTGCACTATCGAATCGCGGACAGAAGCGTGCAACACCGCACGTTCTCGGACCTGCCGCGCCTGCTGCGCCCCGGCGATCTGCTGGTCTTCAACGACGCGCGGGTCATCCCCGCGCGTTTCACGTTGCGAAAAGACACCGGCGGGCGGATCGAAGGCCTGTTCCTTTCGGAAACAAAGCCCGGCGAGTGGAACGTACTGCTCAAGGGCGTGGGCCGGGGAACTGAAACCGTGCTCCAGTTCTCGGACGATTCGTCCGTGACGATGCGTGTGCTCGAGAAGGGAGAGGGGGGCGAGTACCGCGTCGCCGTCACGCCCGCCGACGCGGCGTCGCTGCTACTGGCGCGGCTCGGGCGCATGCCGCTGCCCCCGTACATCCGGCGGGAAAAGGAACACGACGACCGCGACGAGCTCGACCGCGCCCGATACCAGACCGTCTTTGCGAAGACCCCCGGCGCGGTCGCCGCTCCGACGGCGGCGCTGCACTTCACGCCCGAATTGCTCGACGCGCTTTCCAAACAGGGCATCGGGCGGACGTTCGTGACGCTTCACGTCGGAATGGGCACGTTCAAGCCCGTCACGAGCGACACGCTTGAAGGGCATGCGATGCACGTCGAGTCCTATTCGATTTCCGCGGAAGCGGCCGACGCGCTGAACCGGGCGAAGGCAGAGGGCCGGCGGATCGTTGCCGTCGGCACGACGTCCGCGCGGGTTCTGGAGAGCCGGCCGGAAGACCAGCCGTTTGAGGCGAAGACGGGCGAGACGGGGATCTTCATCTATCCGCCGTACCGGTTCCGGCACGTGGGGGCGCTGGTGACGAATTTCCATCTGCCGCGGAGCACCCTGATCGCGCTGGTCGCGGCGATGACGGGGTTGGAAGAGCAGCGGCGGTTGTATCGCATCGCCATTGAAAACAGTTATCGCTTCTTCAGTTACGGGGATGCGATGTTGATTGAATGATGCGATGGGAATTGACCGGCGGCGATGTGACACGGGCGTCCCGCTTGCGCGAGCGCCTCGCGGTGTTGAAAAACTCCGAACTTTCGTGATTTTTCAATTCCGCACGAATGACGCCGCTTGCGCCCGAACGCCTCTTACGCCCCTCCGGGACTGATTGTATTTGCTACGATTGCTACTGACGGCTCACGCCGTGGGCTAAGATCTTTCGCCCCTCCGGGGCTAAGGATCAGAATGTAGGGTGGGCGTACTCGCCCACCGGTTGACGCAAGTGGTGGGCGAGTACGCCCACCCTACAGGTTGTTTCGCGACAAAAGCGCGACTCGAAGTTCCGCCCCTCCCCCTGACCCTCTCCCCCGAGACTTCGGCAAGCTCAGTCGAGCGTACGAGGGAGAGGGACCGGTGGTATGTGGTTGTGAAACCGCGGTTTAGGCGGTGATGATCTGCAATGCGGTGGCGGCGGTCGTCTCGCTTGACTGCGCGATGTTGAAGTCAATCGAGTTGACCACGCCGTCGCGGTTGAAGTCGAAGGCGTTGGCCACGGCGACGTGATCGCCCGACTCCTCGGGGAGTACGGCCTGGCTGTCGTCGCTGGTCACCATCGGGTTGGTGGTGGTCGTGCCGGTTGCGCCGGGGGCGTTGCCGAAGTAGAAGACGTCGGCG
>JAQGHH010000648.1 GCA_028288945.1 Phycisphaerales bacterium | reverse complement strand
TAAACTCTTGCCCGCTCCGTGTAAGTTTTCACGCCCGGCGGCGGCCCGTATTTCGCATCTTCTTCGGCTTTGCGGCTTTCCGCTGCTCCCGCCGCCGCTTGCTGCTGTTGCTTGGCCTCGGCTAAGGCCGCTTCTGCCGTCTTGACCCCCGGATCGTCTGTACGCGCTGCCGACCGCAGCCTTGCGGCGACTAAGGCGAAGGTTTGCCGCGCCTTGTCGTATGCGGCCCTGGCGTCGACCTTCTCTTCTGGTGTTCCCTTCGCATTCGCTGAGTCTAGAGCCTTTTGCTTTGCGTCCACGTCGGCCAAAGCGGCTTTGTATTCGGGCATATCCGCAACTTTGGCGAGTGCGTTGGCCTTCGCCCTTGCGACCGCTGCCGTTGCCTGTGCCACCTTTGTGGGAGGTGCATCGTCATCCGCCGCACGCAATGAGCTTGCAACGGCAAGAAGCACGAGAACGGTCCGCACGCCGAGAGCACGTAATTCTAAGAGGTTCGACATCGCTTCCCCTAGCCAATGGATTTGACAAGCTTCATAGCCGATTCCAAATCGGTCAATGTTGGCACTAGACTACATACTGCCCTGCCGCCTGTCCATACGTTTCCGGCGTGCCCCGAAACGACAGGTCGAACGACAAATCCGCCGCGGTTGTTGGTCGTGTGCTTCGCGAGGCCCGCGAGGCATCCGGCATTACTCAGCAGGACGTGGCAATACGCGCCGACATGGACCGGGCGTACATCAGCGAGGTTGAAAACGGTAAGCGTTCGCTGTCAGTGGACCGGCTCCTACGCATCTGCGAAGCGATGGGCGTACGCGCGGGAACGCTCGTTGCTCGCATTGAACGGGATAAATCAACTCGTCATTCCGCTGCCTGCGCCCCCCGTCGCCGTTGAATGGATTTCCTTGCAATTACGACAGTTTCCCGCCTTCTGCCCACCTTCCAAATCGAACCGTATCGCATAACGATTTTGCCATGGCGCTAAATCGGCCAATTACTGCGCCATAGCAGCCTGAACCCTTGTCACGACGTGTCGCCAGCCATAATCTCCATCCCGCGCTTCCCGTCGTGGCCCCAGAACTGCAACGGCACGCCCAGACCGATGAAGACAACGGCCAACGTGACGCCCGAGTAAATCAGGAACGCCCATACCTGCCACGCGCCTAATGCCGCCCCGATCCGGAAGGCGTAGGCCAGCAGTACCGGCAGCAACAACAACAGTCCCACAGCCACAAGGCGGATCGAACACACAAACCACGGTGGGGGAGGCAGCATGGCTGTCCGTCTGTTGTGGGGTTGGCAACCGGCCGGCCGGCGAGAAGGTCGTTCAAAGCGTCGCGGAGGTAAGAGTGTGTCGGCTTTGGCTTGGCGGCACCTTCGGAGAACTGGTCGTCCACCGCGCCGCGGTAGACGATGGTCGACGCCTTCGTGTCGATGACCAGGCTCTCGCAAGTTCGCGTGACGCCGAAAACGCGGACCCACACTACGGCAAGTTCTCCAATGATCGTTCGCTGACGGCGGCGGAATCACAGACGCTCACTCGTTGGATCGCCGCCGGGTGCCCGCGCGGGGAAGGCGCCGACCCCCTTGCGACCGCCTCGAACGCCGCACACGCGGACGCGGCGGCTCTTGACGCGGCGCCGGCTCAACCTGCCTGGCTGCTTGGCGAGCCGGATTACCTGGTCCGAATCCCACGCCAGGAGGTTCCCGCCACCGGGACAGTTGACTACCGCTACATCGATTCGAGCTTCGAGGCCCCTCGCGACATGTGGCTGCGTGCAGCGGTGACGCGGCCGGGGAACCCGAAAGTCGTTCACCACATCATCGTGCGGATGCGACGTCCGGCGGACTATAAGGGGCCGCCATCCGAATCGTTCCTGTTCACCACGTGGGTCCCGGGCCTGGCGCAGGGCGAGTGTCCGCCCGACACGGGTCTGTTCGTCCCCAAAGGCGCCCGATTCAATTTCGAGATCCACTACACGACGGACGGGCACCCGCATTCCGATGAGAGCGAGGTCGGGCTCTATGTTGCCAAGCAGCCCGCCCGGATGCTGTTGGAAGTCCGCGCTGCCCACACACGGGAGCTGGACATCCCTGCGGGCCAGGCCAACGCCCAACACACGGCCACTTACTATTTCAAACGCGACTCGGTGATCTACGGCCTCTCCCCGCACATGCACTTGCGGGGCTCGTGGTTTAAGTTCGAACTGCTGGGGCCCGACGGGCACCGCGAGACGTTGTTGTCGGTGCCCAGTTACGATTTCAACTGGCAGACGAGCTACCGCCTTGTGCAGCCCCGGCGCGTGCCGGCGGGTTCGTGGATGCTGTGCACCGGGGGCTTCGACAATTCGCCGCAGAACCCGAACAACCCCGACGCAACAAAGCGCGTGACTTGGGGCCTTCAGACCTTCGACGAAATGTTTATGGGGTTCATTGACCTGTCCGAGTTGCCGGCCGTGTCCGGCTTTGACCCTAAATCCTCAAACACGGCGTCGGAGGCGGTCAAGGCGATACACGATTAATCCGCGAAAATGACCGGGGGAAATTGTACAGGTTATTTTTGGTCAGGCCCTAAAAGCGCTTCAAGCTGCATTTCGGGAAATCCCCCAAGGCGGTCGCGGCGGAGTGCCAGATCGAAGCGGCGAAGCGAATTCTGCTGGCCGGCTACACAAGTGGCCGCGTGGCCTAGGAGTGCGGGTACTCTACCCTGCCGCACTTCTGCGGGCGTTTCCTGCAGGCCGTCGGGATGACCCCCACGGCGTGGCTGGCCGCCAGGCGCGCGGAGGGAACGAAAACACGCTGACGTGCGCGTTGGATTTCAGTCCCGGGCGGACGATGGACGTGGGCCGGGGCGTCCGCCGCTCATTCGGTACGGCTCGATCCGAAGCGCGCGAGCCTCAAGGCGCCTCTTGCCGTGATGGCACAGAAGGCGCCCGCGGCACCGACGCAGACGCCGATCAGCGGGGCGAGCGTCAAGTGGAAGAAACACGCGCCTAGGTAGTCCGTCATCAGGAAGGCCCGGAGATCCTGCTCGCCGCTTTGCGCGAAGTCGCGGGCAACGCCCTCGGCGGTGAACAGCCGGGATTCGAAGTGGCTTCCCCAGAAGCAAAGATACGCGAGCAATAGCCCGTTGACCCACGCGAGAGAGCCGATCAGCATCGCCCAGAACGCCGCGAGAGCTCCCGCGCGGGCCCCGGCCGTCGCCGCCGCGGCTCCCAGGCAGAAGGTGAGGGGCAGCAGTCCGCCGAAGACGATCCACCCGATGAGTTGATCGGCCCGGGCGGTGATGGGGGCGATGTATTCGCCAAACACCTGGCAGAGGAAGATCAGGCCGAGGGCGACGCCGGCACGATACCCCAGGCGAAAAGCTTCCGGATGCCTGCGTGCGGATCTGGGTACGATAAACAAGCCGACGACGGCATATGCGACTAGAACGCAGGTCGCCCCGGCGATCGCCAGGCGGACGGGCGGGCCTAGGGTCGTGCGGGTCGCGAACAGCCCATATCCGATCATCGCCGACGCACACACGGCCCCGCCCACGAAGCCGATTCGAACACGACGGACGGTTACGTCAAGATCACCCTGCATTGGCAGTGGCCTCCCATCAATTGCCAATATATCCGCATCTTCGCCTGCATATCATGCGTTCGCCTTGTCGGCCGGCACCGTCCCGCATTCCGGGCATCGTTCGGGCGTGGCGCGGAGGTCATAACCGCACTGAGAGCATTTGCCGGTCATCGGTTTAGTTCGCCGACGTACAACGGAAACAACGAGAAGCCCAGATGCACAACGTCCATGCGCACTACGCGAGTTGTGAGGGCGGGGTGGGGCGTGACGGGAACGGGAACAAGTGAAGCCAGTAAACGCGGCCGATCTCGTTGAGTGAGTGACTGCCAATTGCTGACTCGCGCCGGATCGGTCTATTGCCGAGGAATCAGCGAATGGTCGTCAGCCGATCCAACAAGGCCGCATTGCCGTTGGACCGCCTGACCGACCGCGAGATGGAAGTCTTCCCTCCTTTGACTGTAGTATCCAACACTTAAACTTAAAGGGTTCGTTATCCGAGCGATCGCGTCACGGGCAGGAGATTGCTCAACGTACCTTTCGCCACACCCGAATCAAGCTGAAAGAATATCTCATGACCCGAAGTCTGCCGTCTTCACTCTTGGCCTCTTTCATTTTTATCACACAGGTAATGTCCCAGGAGGCTCCACGGACTACTGTCCTCCCGGCTCCTCCCCAAGAAGTCGCTCTGACCGTGCCCTTCACCGCGCCTTCCGATGGCTTCCTCAGCATGGCGATTTACAACGAGCACGGCCAACTGGTCCGCAGCCTGTTGTGCGCCCGGCCGGTAAAGGCCGGGGATGGTTCGATAATTTGGGACGGCACCAGTGATCTGGGCATTCCCCAGCCGGCCGGAAGTTTTTCGACCAAGGCAATATTCTTCACGGAAAAGCCAAAAGCCCAGTACGTGATGACCGTTGGCAAGAGCGGCAACCCTCCCTATCGCACGCCCGACGGCAAGGGCGATTGGGGCGGCAATCTGGGCGGGCCCGCCGCCATCTGTTCCAACTCGCAGAGCATCATGATGGTGTGGAGTTGCGTCGAGGACAATCAGGTCACTGGAATCCAGCAGATGGACGCCGATGGAAACATCCAGATGCGTTACTTCTCGTTTTATCCCTGGGATGGACGCCTCGCGGGGGCCATGGATGACCGGAACTTCTACCTCGGCATTCTGCACGCCGACAAAAAACAGGTGGAGATCGCAGCGTATGAACTCGGCAAGCCGCGCGGAAAGATTCTCACCGTCCTGCCCACCCGCCCACACGAGAGCAAACCTGGAACGCGCTGGAGCGGTCGTTTCACCGCATCGATCGACGGCGTGGCGCTCAATGCCGACACCATCTTCGCCACCATCACCGCCGACGATGCGCTCTTCATCATTGACCGGGCCAGTGGAACGATCCGAAAGCAAATCACCATTGCGTCGCCGCGTGATGTGAAGGTTTGCGGCGGAAAGATCATCGTTCAGAGCGGAAACAAGATATTGCGGCTTACGCCCGATGGCCGGGTCGAACAAACCCTCGTTGAAGAAGGAATTTTGACCGGTCCGGGGGCGCTCGCCGTGGATGCCCAGGGCGGTTTTTTTTCCAGCGGCGCCAAGGGGCAGATCGCCCGCTTCAACGCGGAGGGGAAACTGATCGGAAAGCTCGGCAAGGAGGGCGGCGCGGCCGCGACGGGCCGCTTTGAGTCCTCGGCACTGGGCAAGATCACGGCGATGTGCCTGAGTCCGGGGGCGAAAGATCAGACCCTCTGGGTGCAGGACGTGGGGACGGGTTTTCCGCGCACCTCGCGATGGTCTCTCGAGGGGAATCTGCAGCGGGAGTGGTTTACGCCAAAGCTCGACCTCTGGGCCGGCACCGTCAATCCGGCCGTGCCCAATGAACTGGTGAGCACTTTCGAGGCATTTGCCGACGAGCCCGGCATTCGCGCCTATGAAGTCGACTGGGCAAAGAAAACCTGGCGGCCAGGGTGGTTCTACGACAACACCTGGGATGAAATGTTCGCCTGCAAGGACGTCTATCTCAGCTATGGGCATGGAGGCAATCCGCTCAAGGACGCGCGCGGGGGCGACATGACATGGCCCACGTTCCACTATGCCGGCCGCACTTTCGTCTCGCACGGTGGCAAGAACTATTTCATCAATAGTGGCGGCAACGACGATGGCGTCATCTTCCAATACTCCGGCGATCGCAAGCCCACGCCCGTTGCCATGGTCGGCTACCACCACGTCCAAAAGCGCGAGGATGGCAAATACCAAGGGAGCTACGACCAGGGGCCAAATCAATGGATGACCTGGGCCGATCGCAATGGCGACGGCAAGATGTCCGCCGATGAGATAATCCTGGCAAAAGATCTACCCACAATCAGGGGCATCGGCCGCGTGTCGGCGGGGAGGCTCGATGCCGAGCTTAACGTGCACCTGAAGATGGGAAGCAACGACTATCTTCTCCCGCCGAAGGAAATCCTCCCCGGTGGCGTGCCGGTATATGACTGGTCGATGTGCGTAAGACCGTGCTCACACCTCCGAGCTTTGTCGGAGGCGACGGCTTAAAGGTCGTCAGTGGCGTAGACATGCCGATGCCGCTGGCGGCCGATGACGGCCTTTACGCGGTGGTCAAGCCGCAGTCCCCGAAGAATCTGGACCTCCCCGGTATTGACGGCTTGGGCTGGTGGGCTAGCCGCAATTGGCGCGACAAGCTCGTCAAATTCGACAAAAACAACGGGGAACCCCTCTGGGCCGTCGGCCGCCGCGCCCCCGGTCTGGCCGAGCCAGGGCAGATGTATTGTCCGGTCTCGGTTTCCGGCAAGAGCGGCGACGCCATCTTCGTAGCCGACGCGCTGTCTGTCGTATGGGTCTGGCACGCTGACGGCCTCTACATCGGGCGGCTTTTCAGGGACCATCATGCCGGCCTCAGCGACGTTCCCGTCGACCAGGAACTCTACGGCGAGATCCAATCCACCTTCGTCTTCACCGATCCGGGGACGGGTAAAGCTTATCACGTCGGCGCAGGCAACGAGATGCGCATTCACGAACTGATCATGCCGGCCGTGCAACGATTGCCCGCCGTCGCCGTGACCCTCAGTGCCCAGAACGCCAAGGCCGCCCGTCCGTGGGATCCCGATGGTCTGGCGCCGACGGAAAAACCGTCGATCGTTGCGACGCCCGCCCCAGGGAATGCGCCGGGTTCATTCCCGGTCAAAGTGGACGGAGAGTTCGACGGCCGCGAAGGGTGGGACGGTTGGAATGGCGTTCCCAACAGACCCATGCTCGTCATGCTTGACGGGCGCAGCGTCGGCACGGTACGCGCGATGTATGACGCCAAGAATCTCTATCTTGGCTATTCGGTCTGGCACGCCAGCGGCCCAGCGAACAGCGGGAGTGAGCTGCCCTACGCCCCGTTCGTCAGTGGCGCTTATGTGGACTTCTCCATCGCCCCCGACTGGTCCCAGCCTCAACGTCGTCAGGTGCGCGAGGGCGACTTGCGCGTGATCATCGCCCGGGTCAGCAACGGGGCCGCCGGCGGCGAGTCGATCTTCCAGCAGGGATTCTGGCAGACCAAAGCGGGCGGTTTGAATCCGCAGACTATCTCCTCGCCTGCGGCAACAGTTCATTTTGACCAGATCACGCCCGTCCCCGGCCTGCAGGCCGCGTACAAGATCCGCCCCAAAGATCAGCGCAGCGGCCAGATTCAATACACCGTCAAGGTGATCGTCCCGCTGGCTAACCTGGGGCTCAGCGACGTCGCCGGCAAGAGCATCGGTTTTGACGCCTCGATCGGCATCGCCAACGCCGAGGGCGACCAGCGTGAACGGGCTGCGCATTGGGCCGGCCTGAGCGAGGGCCACGTGGTCGATCGACCCGGAAGCGCCGTGCTGCTGCCTCACACCTAGGGGACGCTGACCTTCGCGCGGGGTGCGAAATGAAACGTTGATGTGAGCGGAAGCAACCGCCCGGCCGCGGTGGTCACGCCGTTCAAGCGGGAAATGCGCCTACGACCTGCGCGCCACGCCCGAGCGTTGTCCTGAGTGCGGAAGCGTCCCGACCGGACCGGCTTGCCCACGCGTCCCCCGCGCGGACAATCCCCCGCGTGAAGGCGAACGCGGCCCCTAATCGACTGCATTGCGACCTGTACCCCATCCGACCCGATGAAGTCCCCAAGCTCGAAGCGGCGATGACCGTCACCGGCTCGAACGCCACCGGACGCGGCACGCTGCAGCGCACCTCCTCGAACCGCACGGTCTGATACTTGTCCGCCTGGCGGATGGATTGAATGCACGCGTCGAACGGACACTTGGGCAGTTCCGCGGCGCGGGTTTGCTCCTCCTGGAACATCTCGCCGATCGTCTTGCTTCGCCCGCTGACCGTGCGATCCCGCTCCCTCAAGCAGCAACTCAGCAGATGACGGTTCAGCGCGTCCACGTCCGACACCCGCGGCACCGGCGTGGCGAACCGCCGTTCCAACGCGAAGACCGTCCGCTCGACGTCGCTTTTTTCCTGTCCAAGCGTCGGCATGCAGAACATTGGCGCAAAACGATGATGGCTGGCCAGACTTCCGCAATGGTTGAGCTGCCGGTCGCGCCCGCGCAGGATCGACCTGGCCACGGTCGCGGGATTGTCCCACCACAGTTCCGCCGGCACGCAATCGAAGAACTCCAGGGCGCAGACCATCCCGTGCAGGATCGACCCGCAGGTCTCATCCGGCAGCGCAATGGCAAACGGATAATGGCTATACGACCAGACCGCCGGCAATACCGGCACCGGCCGGCGCCCGTCGGGAAAATCCACGTGAATATGCCCGAAGTCGCATTCCACCCGTCCGCCCGGCGGATGGTCCAGCAGCAAGTGCGTCTCCCGCTCCTTCCTGCGCCGCGCCTTCACGAATCGGCGGACCTGATCGTACTGGCCCAGATAGCCATGCTCATCGCGCAGACGCTGATAGATCCTCATCGCGGTGTGCCGCTGCTTGCGCGGGGCCGATTGGTCCTCGGCCAGAATCTGCTCGATCTGTCCGATAAACGCGCCGAGCTTCGGGCACGAAGCCGGTGCCGTGCGCGTGTACGGCAACGGCGTTGCCTGCACCAGCGCCTTCTTCACCGTGTCCCGGCTGTGCCCCAGACGCTTGGCGATCTGCCGGATGCTCAATCCGTCGCGATGGAGAAGCCGAATTTGCAAATAATGGTCCACGTGTAGCATTTCTCCGGATCGGACCGATTCGCATCGGCATCCAATCCAGGGCCAGGGGGTGGACCTGTTTTCCGCGCCGGTTTTCCCCGCCTACCCGGCCTCGCTTCTCATGCCTATCGCCAGACGGCCAACGGCTTCGCTTGGGCGGGCACCGGACTACTCTATGCGGCTGCCGCAGTACGGACATGGGGCGCTCTCAGTGGCAGCACAATGGACGTTGCAATATCCAAAGGTGCCGCTCCCTTCTTCATCCATGTAGAGTACGGGGTAGCGGGAACTTGGGAGTCGGCGGTCCTAGGCACTGGAACTTCTGGACTAGGCGGCATGACGATTGTTAACATAGCGAGCGGCCAGATTGGAGGTGCGGTAATTACCGGCATCCCGGTGCTTTTACCCGAAGCGGTAGTAGTTGGCACCGCAGCAGGAGGATACGCATATAGCTGTGTGACGGCTGCTCTTCGAGCCTTCTTCCGCGGCTGGGGAGGATGGTAACATGGGACTGCCCGCCGTCTGTATTCCCGACCACATGCTGTCTGAACTGCCGAGAATCTTGGCAGGCAATGGGATCGTGGTAAGCGCTCAACCTGTCGAGGAGAACGATGCTCGACGCGGTTTCATTACAATACTGACCTGCAGATCGCCGCAGAATGGGGTCATTCGAGTGAGTGTCCAGCGAGACCAGGAGCTTAGCCCGTGTGGCTTCGTCGTGATATTCCAACCCATCTCGCCTTGGCGGAAGGTTCTCGCGGCAGACCGATTGATGAAGCAAGTCGTGGCGGTTCTCCGACAGCATGGTGCTACGGATCTGACCCCAAGGAGTGTAACGCCAGAATAATTGATCGACGTATGTTCAAAGGATCTGGCCGAGGTCAGTTGGTCCGGCCGGAACCGAACATCCGAGTCGGTTGAAGGTCGCAGCTGTTTGACAAGTGAATGAGGGATCGTCTCCGCCGAGCCGTGGCGTCGACGTGCGGCGAAGTGGGGTGGGCGAGGTGGGGCGTGGGTTTATTCCGCTTTGCGGTAAAAGGACTTGAGAAGCCCGCCGAGTCCGCGGTTGCATTGGACCGGCCCGGCGCGCGATCCACTTGGACCGCCCGATGTGCCGCGTGGCGTTCACCGTGTACGATGATGGCAGCTTCACGCAGACCCTCCACGGTATGGGCCAGCGGGGGGGCTGCGATGCTGGTCCACTCGACTCACACGATCTACGATCCCGTGACGGGACATCGCCCGCGCGTTCCATGCTTTCAGCTTTCATGGGTCCTTCGAAGTACCGGAACAAGAAGCCTGGGCGAACGCTTTCTACTTGGTACAACGTTTCCTGTTTGTCTAGGACGTTCTGCCATGCCGCATTGCCGGGCTGCGGCCGGAGGATCACTACTTGGACCACATACTGTCCCCAATAGGCCAACACCCAGAGCAGTACTGTCGCTGCGCATAGCAGCAGCAACAGTGCGGACAGGACGGCGGAGAGGCGGCGGATCATGCTGGCGTTCTACCTTCCCGGATTTAAATATCGCGTTCTCCGCGGCGTTGGCGACCTATGCGCACGAGCTTAGGGTGTGACGGTCTACCTCCCGTTCAGCAACAACTTCGGCAAGGCCCTGCTCCTGCTGGCACTTGCGAACCCCGGCGAAAGGCGGTCAACGCAAAAAAGTCTGAAAGCAGTATGACCTCCGCGCTGATTTGCTGCGGAAGGACAATTCCTGGGGTGAACCACGATTGCTTTACGCATTAACGGGTGGGGTGAGTCAGAGACTCGTATTCACGCGACTCGATGCCTAATGCAATGTGGAATAGGGGTATGGTTCTTTTTCAGGGTACGACCCGGCGGACGAGGCCATTGCAGCCCGCCTACCGGCATTTTGTGACGGACGTACCCGGCCGGAGCGCTACACCCGTGGAATAGTCGATTGCCGGGTATTGTTTGCAAGTACCCACGGAAAAGACTACGCTACCTGCAATCAAATGGGGTGCGGCGGCGGGCGGGTCCAACTTTTCCACGGAGAATACCGTCGCGACACTTTGCTTCCCTCATTGCAGGCGGACCGATAAACGGGCCGGCGGGACCGGCAGGAGGAATCCATGTCGCAGTTTTCAAATCCACTGTCGCGTCACCGGCGTGTGGGCAAGCACGTCCCCGCCCTGCAGAGGGCCGTCTGTGCGTGCGTCGAACAACTGGAGCGCAGGGTGTTGCTCTCGGCGGCTTTGCGACCTGTTGGGGGCGCGAATATAGCAGCGGCGCTGCCGGCAGGTGGCGCGCACACAACGGGACCCGCGGTTGTGGCGGCCGCGCCTTCGCAGCCGGTTCTAGTGGCCGCGAGCGACTCCGGAGCGTTGAACACTGACGCAGTTACGAACTTCAATAACGGCACGCCCGCCAAGGCGATGCGGTTCGCCGTCGGGGGCACTGTCACGGGGGACGTCGTCGCCATCTACGCCGACGGGACGTCCATCGGATCTATGCTTGCCACCGGCACGACCACGGTCGTAACCACCGACGGCTCCTCCGCGCTGTCGGACGGGATGCACTCCATAAGCAGCCGCCGCACCCCCTACGGTGGCGCGCAGTCATCGGACTCAGTGCCTTTGGCGGTGATCATCGATACCACCGCGCCGACCGCATCGGCTATGGCCCCCAACGTCAGCGCCGCGGGCGCCACGAATTACACCTTTACGGTGACCTACTCCGACGCGGCGGCAATCGACCTCGCGAGCCTAGATGGTCTTGACGTGCGCGTGAAGGCGTCGAACGGGTTCAATCAGCGTGCGTCATTGATTTCCGTGGACAATGCCGCCAATGGCGCGCCGCGCACGGCGACTTACCGCATCATGGCCCCCGGCGGTATGTGGGACGCCAGTGATAACGCCTCGTATTCGATCGTGCTTCAGGCGGCGCAAGTTCGCGACACGTCCGGTAATTGGGCGGTTTCGGCGACGGTCGGCGGGTTCGCCGTAGCGATAGCAATGCCGCCAATTCAGCCGGTGCCTCCCAGCCAACCCGACTTGCTGGCGGCCGATGACTCGGGGATTTTTTCGGGCGACAACATCACAGCCTTCAACAACGCTTCGCCCGCCACAGCTTTGCAGTTTCTTGTTTCCGGGACGGTCGCCGGCTCTATGGTCACGCTCTATTCGGACGGCGCGCCGATTGCCGCGACCGTCGCCACAGGCGCAACCATACTGCTCACCACCGACGGGTCGACGCCGCTTTCAGACGGTGTGCATTCAATCACGGCAAGGCAGAGCGGAGCGGGTACATCGCAATCGGCGAATTCCGCATCCTTGTCGGTCACGATTAAGACCACAGTTCCGACGGCGCCAGCCGCGCCGCATCTACAAGCCGCCAGCGACAGCGGTGCCAACAATTCCGATGCGCTCACCAACGTGAGCCAGCCCGTATTCGACGTCGCCGGTGTCCCCTATTACCGCGTCTATCGGAACGGAGTGCTTGTAAGTGGTGCCTATGGGTCTGGCTCGACATACACCTCGGCTGCCCTGGCAGACGGACCGTCGATTTTTACAATCACCACGGTCGACGCCGCGGGAAATGAATCGCCAATGAGCCCCGCGACCGTGGTGACGATCGATACCACGGCGCCGACGGCGCTGGCCTCGGCCGCAAACGTTACTTCCGCCGGTGGGAGTTCCTATACGTTCAGTGTTGCGTATTCCGATGCATTCGGCGCCGACGTTTCGAGCCTGGACGGGAACGACATACTGGTGACCGGCCCCAACGGTTTCAGCCAGTTGGCATCCCTCGCATCGGTCAGCAGTGCGGCCAATGGCTCGCCGCGAATCGCGACCTATCAAATCACCCCACCCGGAGGTAATTGGGACGCAGCGGACAATGGGTCTTACGCGATTACGATCCAGCCGTCACAAGTCCGTGACGTTGCGGGCAATTATGTTCCCTCTGTCCCACTTGCTATGATTACCGTCGCCGCCGCCGGCTTGGGGATGCCCGATCTCCTTGCGGCCACCGACTCGGGACTGTCCTCTTCCGACAACTACACTAATTTCAATAACAGTTCCGTGGCCAAGTCGCTGAAGTTCCTGGTGGTCAACACCGTAGCGGGCGCTACCGTAGGGATTTACGCCGATGGCATTCTAATAGGGTCTGCTGTTGCCGCTGCGACCAGTGCGACGATTACGACGGATTCACACACGACTCTTGCCGACGGCGTGCATTCGATCACCGGGCGTATGACCCCGAGCGGCGGCGTTCAATCGCCCGACTCGCCGGCCCTGAGCGTGATGATCGATACGGTCGCCCCGGCCGCGCCGCCCGTGCCGCTGCTGGACCCCGCCAGCGACAGCGGTGCCGGCGGCGACGATATCACAAACATCACGACGCCCACATTCGACGTAACCACGACGGAGCCCGGGGCCGTCCACCTCGAAGGTTCCGGGGCGGACGGTGGGGGATTGTCTACCCCGGCAGGCGGGGCCGGGACCTTTGGCGTGGCGTTCGCACCGGCGACCTCGTTCGCCAATCCCGTGCTTAGCTCCGTGACCACCGGCGATATCGCCGTCCTAGCGGTCGCCGACGTCAACGGCGACGGGTTCCCCGACGTCCTGGCCGGCAACCGGACCAGCAGCTCAGTATTTGTACGGCTTGGCAACGGCAACGGCACTTTCCGCGCCGGCGCGACGCTAACCCTCGGGGACACGGTGACGATGATGGCGGTGGGCGATTTTAACGGCGACGGCCGCCCAGACGTGGCGTTCGCCGGGGGACACAGCACCACCTACATCTACCTCACCCAGGCCAACGGCAGCCTCAGTCTGTCACAGACGATTTCGGGCTCCGACAACTGGATCACGGTGGCGGACTTCAACCGGGACGGAAAGGCCGATCTGGCCGTCTCGGGGCTCAACATGTCGATCTATCTGGGTAACGGGAACGGCACGTTTCAATCGCCGTTGGTTATGCTCCCGTCGGCTGCGCCAAACGACTCGTACGCGGTCGATTTGAATGGAGACGGAATCCCCGACATAGCCACCTCAAACGGCGACGGCACCATCACGATGATCGGTCGCGGTGATGGCACATTTTTAGCGCCGAGCTATTCGTCACTGGGAAGTTACTCCTCGCATCTGTATGGCGTCGCCGACATGGACGGCGACGGCTCGCCCGATTTCGTAGTGATGAACTCGTCCGACGTCACGAGTTCCAACATCACCATCGCGTGGGGTGGGAACGTGCCGGGCACCAGCATTCCCGTGCCCTATCCATCGAACGACCTCAGCGTGCGGGACATCAATCGTGACGGCAAACTCGACCTGGTTTTCGTTGATTCCGGTCACATCGACGTGGTTTTCGGGACGGGGGGCCGCAGTTTCGGGCCCGTTGTCAGCTACGGTGCGCCAAGTACCCCCGAGGTCGTGGCGTTCGGAGACTTCAACCAGGACGGCCGGATGGATGTGCTCTCCTCGGGCCTGAATTCCCAGGCGGTGGCGGTGGATCTGGCGAAGGCAGGCCCGTTGCCCGATGGCGCTCACTCAATTTTCGCCTGGGCAGAAGACTTGGCGGGCAATCGCTCGGCCAACAGTGCCTCGACGACGATCACGGTCGATACGATCCCGCCGAAAGCCGTGCTGACCGCGCCCGCAATCAACTCATCCGCGGCCGCCCCCACGTATCAATTCACGGTCACCTATTCAGATGCCGGAAGCGGGGTCGACGGATCGACCATCGACGGCAACGACCTGCGCGTCACCGGGCCCAACGGATTCAACCAAATGGCCGCGCTGGTTTCCGTGAATCCAGGCGGCAACGGCTCTCCGCTGACGGCCACTTATCAGATTACCG
>JAQGHH010000634.1 GCA_028288945.1 Phycisphaerales bacterium | reverse complement strand
TGATCGTGGTGATCATCCTGGGCATCCTCGCGGCGATCGTGATCCCGCAGTTCACGAGCGCCAGCAACGACGCCCGCAAGAGCAACGTCTCGAGCACGCTCCAGACGCTGCGCAGCCAGATCGAGCTTTATAAGCTCCAGCACAACGACAACCTGCCGAACCTCACGGACGCCAACAACTGGAAGTACCTGACCCAGAAGACCGACGTGAGCAGCAGCCTCACCCCGGCCACGGGCGCGGTGACTTTCGGGCCGTACATGCAGGATGTCCCGGTCAACGCCCTCACCGGCACCAAGGTTCCGGTGATCAAGGACGGCACCGGCGGCGCCGCGGTCGCGGGCGCCGACTACATCTATGACTACAACGGCGGCAACGGCACCGGCCGCATGTGGGCCACCACCGATGCGACCGCGGGAACGGTCTTCGTGCCCTAAGTGGTCATTGTGAGATGAACCGGCCGGCGGAGTCGTCATCCGCCGCCGGGCTCCGGTACGGGCCGTGCCTAAAGTGGCCGGCCGTACCGGGGCCCGCCGGATAAACGGGGGGACCGACGTGCAGCGCCTCGGGGCAATTTGCCGCGGGGCTTCGGAACGGAAAACGTGAGGTAGATGCCATGCGTACCGCACACACCCGCATCCGCTCTTTGGCCGCGAAGCCGGGCTTCTCCGTGAGCCGCCCGGCCTTCACGATGATCGAGATCATGATCGTCGTGATCATCCTGGGGATCATCGCGGCCATCACGATCCCGCAGTTCTCCAACGCCTCGCATCAGGCACGCGAGAACACGATGCGCGACTGCCTTCGCTACCTGCGGACGCAGGTGACGGTCTTCAAGGCGCAACACCGCGACGTGCCCCCGGGCTTCCCCGGCGGAAGCCTCGGCGCGACTCCCGACGCCCCGACCTTCCTAAACCAGATGACCAGTTATTCCGACGAGCTGTGCAACACCAGCGTCACCACGTCGGACGTGTTTCACTTCGGCACGTACCTCAGCTCGATGCCGGCCAATCCGCTCACCGGAGCTACCGGCGTCTGGGTAGTTAACTCGAACACGATGCCGGCCCCGGATCAAACCCAGCCCTACGGCTGGATCTACAACGCACAAACGCTCGACCTGATCGCCAACGTCCAGGGGACCGATGCCAACGGAGTGCCGTACAGCACTTACTAAAGCACACCTTCGCGCGGCCCGATGCCGCGCAGGGACATACGTACCGCCTTGAGCGATCGCGGATTTCAGATTTGAAATCTCAAAGCTCGCCGGGGTGACGGAGAGACTGAACATGAAGACGGAAAAACTGCTCGGATTCGTGGTCGTTTTGCAGGTTCTGACGCTCCTGGGCCAGTGGGCCGGCCCGGTCGGCTCGCCCAGCGTGGCCAGGGCGGAAATCGCCAACCCCGCCGAGCGCCAACTGGCGCTGATCGACGAAGTCAAGAACACTAACGCAAGGCTCGACAGGCTTATCGGGCTTCTCCAGAGCGGCGAAGTTCAGGTGAAAGTCGCCAAGGCCGAAGAGCAGAAGTAGTGGGATTTGCGATTTGGGATCTCAGATTTGGAATCTCAAATTCGGGATTTCAGATTTGAGATTTGAGATCTGAAATTTCAGATCGCGACTGAAGAACGCCGTACGCCTGCTTTCTTCACTCTGCATTCTGCACTCAGCAATTTGCACTCGGTTCTCCGGAGTCCGCCATGGGCATGACAATCCGCAGCAAACGCCCGGGCTTTACGCTGATCGAGATCCTCGTGGTGGTCGTCATCATGGGGCTCACGTCGGCGATCATCCTGCCGCAACTGGGTTCGCGGGACGACATCAAAACCGTCTCCGCCGCCCGCGGCCTGGCCAGCGACTTGCTCTACGCGCAGAGCCGCTCGATCGCCACGGGCACGATGCAGTATGTCGTCTTCAACGTCAGTTCCGGTAAGTACGACGTGATGGACTCGCTCGGCCCGGCCAACATCATCAGCCACCCGGTGCTGCACACGCCTTACGAGATCGTCTTCGGCACCGCGCCGCTCCAGAGCGTGTCGCTCAATTCCGTCAGCTTTGATGGGACGACGACGATCGCCTTCGACACGCTGGGCGTGCCGTACTCGTACGCCAGCGCGACGCAGACGCTCGCGCCGCTGACCGCCGGGACGATCGTTCTAAAAAGCGGGTCGGCAACGACCACCGTCACCGTGCAGCCGTACAGCGGGGAGATCAAGGTTCAATAGCCGCATGCTGAAGTTCCGCCGCACACAACCTCTGCCCATCGCGCTCGATGTCGGAAACGACAGCGTGAAGATGCTGCAGCTCGCGGCAACGCCCGGCGGACTGCGCGTGTCGGCGGCGGCGAAAATTGCGGTGGGGGAGTCGTCCGATGGCAAAGGCCGCGACGGCGTCCCGCGGATCGCGGCCACGTTGCAGCGGATGCTGGAACAAGCGCCCTTCGCCGGCCGCAACGTGGTCGCGTCGCTGCCACAGTCAGTGATCCATCTGCGCACGCTGCGCCTCGCGCAGCGACCCGACAGCGATCTGCCCGCGGCGGTGCGGGCGTCGGCGGCGGAGATGTTTCCGTTCGATTTATCACGGGCGGCGGTGCGGTTCCTAGACGCGGGGCTCGTGCGGCAGGGGGCCGACGAGCGGCGCGAGATCATCGCCGCCGCCGCCTGCGATCAGGACGTCTCCGCCTTCCTGGCCGAACTGCACGACGCCGGCCTGCACGCGCTCTCGCTGCAGCCCGCGCCCTGCGCGACGTACCGCTGCCTGGAACTCTTCCCCGGCGGGCCCGAGCCCGAAGGCGATGTGGTCGTGCGGGCGCTGGTCGACGTCGGCGCGACACACACGACCGTCGTTATCGGCCGCGACGCGGAAATTTCGTTCATCAAGTCCCTCGACATCGGCGGGCATCGCCTCAGCGAGGCCGTGAGCCGCAAGCTCGGCATCACGTTCGAAGAGGCGAGCCAGCTCCGCCGCCGGCTTGCGTCGATGCCCGTCAGCAGCGGCCCGCGCCGAGACCCGGTCGCCGGCGCTGCGTTCGACGCCACGCGCGCCTTGCTCGAAGAACTGGCCCACGACGTCGCACTTTGTTTCCGCTACCACGCCGTCACTTTCCGTGGAAAACGGGTGGGAAGCGTGACGCTATTCGGCGGAGAAGCGGGCGACCGGCACTTGCGCACGGCCCTGGCCGGCGTACTGCCCGTGTCCCCCGACGTCGGCCGCCCCATTCTGACGATCGACGCGTCCGCCATGAAACCCGCCGACCGCGACAGCGCGAGCGGCGAATGGGCCGTCGCGATGGGGCTCGCCCTGGGAGCCGCGCCGTCCGCGGTGAGAGTCGCCCTCGGCGCATCCGGGTCGGCACGTATCCAAAACAACCATCGCCCTTCGGCCGAGTTGGTCGGGGCTGCCGCCGCCACGCGAACGCTGGCGGAATCCTTAACGGAGTAACAATGGGCTTGGCCAGCTTCATAGCCTGGGCAGGGATTAAGTCGCGCGCCTGCGTCGCGCAGCCGGGCAAATCCGCGGTCGGCACCGCCATACTCGGGGTGCTCGTTGGCAGCGCCTGGCGCGTCGCGATCCTGCGCTACGCCGGGCCCACGCCCGCGTCCGCGCAGCAGGTTCCGCTGCAACCTTCCCGCGCCCCGGCGCCGGCCCGGCCTTCAATCGACGCGAGCGCCGCGCAGCAAACCCCAGGGGCTTCGGAGCAAAGGATATCGGACACAGGGCTTTAGACTTTTCCAGGCTTACCGCGCTTGCGGTGTGATGGGCTCGGCTTGCATTCAGTTGGGGCGATAAACAGAAAAATCCGTGGGGGTCTGGGAAAGTCGGCCCCCGCCCGTGTCGAAAAGAGTAGTGGAGCGGCACGAAAAACCCGGACCCGCAGGCTTCCAGCCAGAAGCGCCTGCACCGCACCCCAAGCCGTGCCATCGGCAACGGATGCGGGGACGGGAAGAAGTTTGGGATGGAACGTCGTCGCGTCGTAACCGCGTCCCGTTGTAAGGGTCGCGGCGGAGTATCGTCGAGCAGCAGGGCTACCGGCTCGAGATTCCGATTCATCAGCGACGGTGCCCGTTGGGAACGTGCCGCTGCATTTGCGTGCGGCTCGGGACCCCCTGAAGGGAATTTCGATGCGCACTTGGACCCGATCTGCCGGTCTTATTTTTTTGGCCGTAGCGTCCGTTTATCCGACGTCGGCAATCATGGCGACTGCGGCAAGCTCGGCAAGCTCCGCCAAGGAGTCGAGCAACGTCCGTCCGCTCGAGGACGTGAACGCCCCCGCCCCGGCCACGCAGCCCGCCGCCCCAACCACTAAACCCGCAAACCAGGGCCAGAGCGTCACCGCCGCCCAGGTCAACGTCAGCGACCTGGGCACCGTCGAGATCCACGTCAACGACGCGGCCCTCGTCGAAGTCCTGCGGATGCTCTCGCTACAAAGCCAAAAGAATATTGTCGCCAGCAAGGACGTCCGCGGCACCATCACCGCCAACCTGTACGACGTCACGGTCCGCGAGGCGCTCGACGCGATCCTCCACGCCAACGGCTACGACTACCGCGAGAAGGGCAACTTCAT
>JAQGHH010000618.1 GCA_028288945.1 Phycisphaerales bacterium | reverse complement strand
GCGCGCCGTTGGCGACGTCGATGATCCGAGGCAAGACGCGGGCCGAATCGTAGTCGATCACGGCCACGACGTGGTTCTCGCGGAAGAGCATGTTCCCCGGGTGCCAGTCGGCGTGGACGATCTGCCGGGGCCAGTTGTCGAGGCCTTGCCCGTCGGCCATCTGTGCCGCGTGACGGTAGCTGTCGAGCAAAAACCGCAGCAGCGGAAGCGGATCGCCGTCGCCGGGCGTGAGGGCGGAGGGGATTTGTTTGAGGCCGGTTTCGACGGACGGGGCGGCGTGGTAGCTGCCGCCCGAAGGCTGCCATTCCGATCGAAAATCCTGAAGCAGCTTGTGATAGAGCGACAGGATGCGCCCGCTGTCGAACGTCGCTTCGAGCGTCTGCGGATAACTTTGACCGGGGATGTATTCGAACAGTTCGTAGACGGTGTTCCGCCATTGGAGCATCGAGTTGTTGGTCTTCCGCGTCCCCACCAGATGCGGCAACGGAAATTGCTTGCTCGCCAGGTAAAGCTGAATCGCGTGGGCGAACGCCACCTTATAAGGGTCGTCCTTGCCCCGCGCCCGGCGTTTGAGGAGGAACTTGCCCTGCTCGCTCACGATCAACAGTTTGGGCGCTTTGCGCGACCCGCGCGGGTAATCGACGATGGAATCGATCACCCCGATGTCAAAATGCGACATGATGATGGCGAGTTCTTCCGCGGTGAACGCTTCGCGCTGTCCGGACTGACGGGTCTGCCCCGTCCCGGATACGCTCACGTTGGCAGGAGATGCGCCACTCTGCATGGAAAATGATCCACTCTCTGCCGGCGGATTGCGGGTGCCCAAACCGCCGACCGACAAACGCCCCAATTGCTTTACCCCATCATATGGTAGCGTCAGGAGCCGTCAATTTTGAACCGCTCCATTGGGCACAATCGTATCAGTCTGGCGGGCAAGCGGGGTAAGCAAGTCACGGCATAAGGGATGGAACGGCGCGGGCGACGGATATAGGCGACGGCATATTGGCCGCCCTGACGAAGCCGCTAGCGAGTCCCTATTGCCGCGAAAAAGCAATAATACACAAGCATCCGCGCAACCTCGAGAGGAGCCAAGGGTTGCGACTCAAAATGTAAACTTTTTCGTATATTATAGAGGGACACACTTTTTTATATGCGGCTCCAATGCGGTCCCTTAGCTTGCAGGCATGCGGCCAAGACACGTTCTTGCCCGAATCCGAATTGATCAGGTAAGGGGAGCTTCTCCACTTCGAACCATTCGAAATGATGGGCTTCGCCGGACGGCGTAATGTCGCCTTCCACACCGACCACAAATGTAAGGCCGATCGCATGCTGACGCGGATCGACCGGATTCGCGCCTTGCGGGGTTGTGAAATACTGAGCGATGTACGTCGGCTGTGGGTCCGGGGGCACCTCAAATCGGACGGCCGGACCGAGCGTCTCCCGGATCTGGCGGACGATTGCTTGCGCAATGGACTCGTCGCGGAAAAGTCGGCCGCCCACCAAACACCATCGCCGGCCTTGGTGCGGCGTATCGCGCAGGATCAGGCCGACTTTCTGAATGGTGCGTGACGACCCGCTGGTGCGCGCGACTGGAACCACGTCAACGCAGCAGATGGGCACTGTGCCTTGGACGCGTTTCCAGTCGGCGGCGCTCAACCATCGGGATGTCGCGTCGTCGGGACTAGCGATGGCCTCCTCCACCTCCACCATGTCCGCCACCGCCCCCATGCCCGCCGCCTCCCATATGTCCTCCACCGCCCATATGTCCTCCACCGCCCACGTGCCCGCCGGCCCCGCCGTGGAATCCGCCTGCGCCGTGGAACGCGCCACCGCTCCTCATTGCGCCGCCGTGGAATCCGCCGGGGCTACGCATCGCACCGGAGTTGTGGAACCCGCCCGAATTGCGCATTGCGCCTGGATTGTGGAAGGCGCTTCCGTTGCGGAAGGTGGTTCCATTTCGGAAGCCCCTATCCACGCGGCCGTTGGAAAAGTTCGAGCGGCCGAAGTCGCGATCATGGCGAAAATCACGGTCGTGGCGAAAACCGCGATCAAAGTCATGGTGGTGATGATCGCGATCGAAGTCGAAGAAGAAGGGAGTCGCGAAAAGGAACCCCGAGCTGTAGTACGGATAATACGGGTACCCATA
This sequence comes from Phycisphaerales bacterium, assembly GCA_028288945.1. Classification (GTDB taxonomy): domain Bacteria; phylum Planctomycetota; class Phycisphaerae; order Tepidisphaerales; family Tepidisphaeraceae; genus RYN-428. The sequence goes on along the minus strand of JAQGHH010000618.1, from coordinate 3,116 downwards.
GTCATACGAGGGATAGCCGTAGTTGTACGACGGGTACGAATACCCGGAGTAGCTGTACGGCGCGTAGGAATCCGGGTAGCTGTACGAGGGGTAGGTGTACGACGGGTAAGTGTACGAATCGTACTGTTGCGAGGGTGCGACGGCTGCGCCCTGGTCGGGCTGGTTTTGCGCCGTCTGCCCGGCGTTCACGATGACGACGGTACGGGGCAGTGTGCCGAGCACCTGATCCGACAGGGCATCTTCGAGCCGGAAGAGGTTGGTGATGGGGCCGGTGCTCTTAAGGCCGCCGATCGCATTTCCACTAGCGACGTCAATGACCTGGCCGGTGAATCGCATGTCGGCCCCGGCGGGCTGGAAGTGTCCGTAGACCACAATCGCAGCGCCGGAGTTCTTCCCCGCGGCAAGTGCTTCGGCCGCGTCATGGGCCACCGGCGCGTTCGTCGGCGCCAGGACGCGGGCGCGGGTTTCGCGCATGAGGTCGGATTCGATGTCGCGCTGAACCGCCGGCCCCAGCCACTGGTAATTTCCTTCGCCCATCTGACTGAAAGGAAGCACGAGGATAGGGCCGTTGAGCCCTGCGGGCTGAGTCGCTGGCTGCGGTTGAGGCGCTTGCTGCGGTTGAGGCGCTTGCTGCGGCTGCGGGGCTTGCTGCGGCTGGGGCGCGCCCGGGGCGGGCTGTGCTTCGGCGGGAGCGCTCGGGGCGGCCGAAGAAGGCGCTCGGGATGTCGGGTAGGGTTCGCTGACCGTGACGGATGGTTGCTGTGCCGCGGATGGTGTGACCTGCGCGAGCACGGGGGCGGCAGCGAGCGCTAGGGCCGCCAAAGACGGGATGATCTTACGCATGATGGCCTCCTGGCCGGTGGGTTCTCCTCCTATTACCTTTCATTAAACTAGACCCACTTCACTTAACGATGTTAGGCAATCCTTATGCCGACGTCCTGGGTGCTCTGCCGCGTTTGTCACGCTTTATTGGGGCACATGGCGGCCGGGCTTGAGCAGGGTCACTTTTATTTTCTCACTGGGGATCAGTTTACCCGCATTGATTCGCTCGCCGGGATCGAAGGCTATTTTCACGGATTGGAATTGGCGCATCGTGGCCTGGTCAAAGAGGTAAGGCATGAGGTGCAATTTTTCGACGCCCACGCCGTGCTCGCCCGTAAGGGTGCCGCCGACGTCGATGCAGTATTGAAGCACCTTCTCCGCCGCGGCCAGCGTGTTCTGGACCTGCGATTCGTCCTTGTCGTCGTAGAGGAAAATCGGATGCACGTTCCCATCGCCCGCGTGGAAGACGTTGGTGATGTCGAGCCCGTACTCGCGGCCGATCTCGCCGATCCGCGCCAGCACCGCCGCGAGCATGCTCCGCGGGACGCAGGCGTCCTGCGTGCAGTAGCTGTTGCTGATCCGTCCGATCGCGCCGAACGCGCTTTTCCTTGCTTTCCATAGCTTCGCACGGGTTGCGGCATCGGCGGACACCTCCACGCTCAGCGCGCAGTGCCGACGGAAGATCCCGGCGACGTCGTTCATCTGCCCGTCGAGCAGGGGCTCAATCCCGTCGATCTCGGTCAGCACCAGCGCTTGCGCTTCAGGCGGAAAGCCGAAGTGGAACGCGTCTTCGATCACTTTGACCATGCGCCCGTCGAGCATCTCCATCGCCGCCGGCAACATGCCCACGGCAATGACTTCGCTGACGGCCTCGCATGCGTCCGCCGTGTCGCCAAAGATGCCCACAATCGTGCGAAACCCCGAAGCCTTTGGCGCCAGGCGCACCCAGAGTCTGGTGATGATGCCGAACGTGCCCTCGGAGCCGCAGATGAGCCCGGGGAGATCGAAGGCCGTTGGCTCATATGCGCCGCCCGGAGCGCCGGTTTGGAGCACTTGCCCATCGGCTAGCACCATCTCAAGACCGAGCACATGATTCGAAGAAACAAAGTCCTTGAGCGTATGGATGCCGCCGGCGTTGGTGGCGGCGTTTCCGCCGATGGTGCTGGCGCGTTGGCTGCTGGGGTCGGGGGCGAAATGAAACGCGCTGCCGCCGGGAAGGAGTGCCGCGGCTTCGGAAAGCTGAGTGTTACGAACACCGGCCTCGACGTGCGCGACGCGGTTTTCCAGATCGATGGACAGAATGCGGTTCATCCGCGTCGTCGCAACGATGACCCCATTCTCAAACGCCACGCACCCCCCCGCCAGCCCTGTCCCCGATCCGCGCGGGACGATCTGCACGTCATTCGCGGCAAGCAGTTTGACGACGGCAACGACCTCATCGGTCGAAGTGGGAAAGACGACCGCCGCAGGACGGGCCTTGGCGATGGTGAAGCCGTCGGATTCGTAAACGAACAACTCGGCGGGGTCGGTGAGGACTCCACCGGCGGGCAGAATTTTCCGAAGCTCGGGGAGAATGTCGGCGACGGGCATCCCCCTATTGTTGAGCGAGCCGGGGGGGATGTCACGTGCTCGCTATGGACGTTCACCACCGCCTCGACCCGGCCGGCATGTTCCCGGCCATGTTAAAAACTTCTGGCCGATCCCCCCTTTTCAGCCCGAAGCAACGGCGACCCGGCCGGCCAGAGTGCGTAACAACTTTCGCCCCCGGGACCAACGGCTTGGGATGGCGGTGACAGCGAAGTTCACAAAGTTGCATCGCGGGTGTAATTTGTTCTCATGAATCGTCGCTTAACTCGCCTGGTGGCTGTTGCCGTGCTCCTGTTTGCCGCCCTGGCGGCGCCGGCCCCCGGACAGACCGCGCCATCCGTAACGCGTGATCGCTACTTGAAGCACGCGATGACCCATCAGGGTGATGCCGAGGCGGGAAAGAAGTTGTTCCTTGAGCCGCAGAAGATCGCATGCGGGAACTGCCACACCATTGACGGTTCCGGTTCAAAGGCAGGCCCCGATCTGTTCGCGATCGGCGATAAGTTCGGCCGCGATGATTTGATTCAGCAGGTGCTGCAACCGTCGGCGACGATCGCCCCGGGCTATAGCACCACCACCGTCCGCACCAAAACCGGGGACCTGTTTCAGGGGATCGTCAAGGAAACGTCGGCGGATTCGATTGGCATCATGGGGGCCGACGCCAAGCTCGTTCGCATCAAGACCGCCGACATTGATCGGCAGAAGAC
>JAQGHH010000565.1 GCA_028288945.1 Phycisphaerales bacterium | reverse complement strand
GGAATGCGGCAGAAGGGGATCGCGGCGGAAGTGCTGCTGCTGAGCCACCTGCCGACGAAGTACGCCTTCATCTTTAACGACAACGGCATTGTTCACCACGACGCCGAGAAGGGGTGGCCGGCGGCGCTTGTGCTTGAGAATTTTGACGCGCTGTTGGTCGTGGACACGGGGACCTGGTCGCAGTTGCCGGGCTTGCGGGAGCGGGTGGAGAATTGGCATGTGCCCAAGCTGGTCGTGGATCATCACCTGACACAGGAAGACTGGGCGGACGCGAAGCTGGTGGTGACGGATGCAGCGGCGGCGGGGGAGATTGCCGCGGAGTTGCTCGATCAGTGGGGGGTGCGGATCGATAAGCCAATGGCGTCAGCGCTGTTTGTCGCCATCACGAGTGACACGGGCTGGTTTCAATTTTCCAACACGCGTCCGTACACCCTTCGGTTGGCCGCCCGGCTGATGGAAGCGGGGGTGGACACCGATCAGCTCTATCAACTGATCTATCAGAACGAGCGGGCCGAGCGCATCGCCCTGCAAACGCGGGCGCAGCAGTCGCTTGAACTGCTTCTCGACGGGCGGCTGGCGGTGATGCGGGTGCGCAAACAGGATTTTGAGGAGACACGGGCAAACGTTCCCGACACCGAAAATCTCATCAACATTCCGCTGCAGATCCGGACGGTGGAGGTGTCGGTGCTGCTGACGGAGCCGCGCGATTTAGGGCCGGTGCGGGTGAGCCTTCGGAGCAAGGGGCATGTGGACGTGGCGCGATTCGCCGAGCAATTCGGGGGCGGCGGGCATGCACGAGCGTCGGGATTGAAAATCGATAAACCCCTTCAGGAAGCCCACGACATGGTGATATCGGCCATGTCCCGGGCCATGTCGGGAAGCTAGAGCGAATCCTCGGCAAAGTTTCGCCGTTACGAGAGTTAGGTGCGCCGGACGAACTTTACGATGCAAAGTCGCGCACCACTTTGCACCACCATGCGCCATGCTCCGGGGGTGGTGCGCCCGCCGCAAAAAGAAAGTAAATCCCGGAATTTTTGCCGGCGACTTGTTATCATCTCGCGGATGATTCATGGCGGGCGACGCGGCGGATTGCCGGCGCACAATCGCCCCCGAACCTTTCACTGTTTCAGCAAGGGGTCTTTCATGCAGGTCATGCGTTTGGGACGGACAATCTCGGCGGCTGTTCGATTCGCCGTATCGTCGGCGGTGGTCATGACGCTCGGAGCGTTTGCCACGCCTGCCCGCGCGGGCAGCGAAGCGGCGGATTTTCCGCCGGGCGCGTTCACCGACGGCGGACACTACGACCTGCACAGCCTCCGCGGCAAAGTCGTCGTCCTCTTTTTCTTCGAGGAATCCTGCCCCACTTGTCGCGGCACCATCCCCGAACGCAACAAGCTCGTTGAGCAGTACAAGGACAAGCCCGTCAAGTTCATCGCGATCGATCCCGGGCATCCGATTAACGATTCCATCGCCTACACGAAAGAGACCAAGCTGGTGATGCCCGTCTATCCGGATCCACTTCGCGTGATGGAAGGGCGGTGGGGCGAGCATATCTCGCTGAGGAACATCTATCAGTTCAAGGTCATCGACGCCGAGGGGAACGTGGCCGCCCAGCGCCTCGAAGACATTCCCGCGATCGTGGCCAAGGCCACCTGGAAGTACAAGGACAAGGGGTACAACGCGAAGCTTAACCCGGCGATCGACGCCTTCGAGTGGAACCAGTACGTCGCCGGCATGCGGCTGCTCAAGCCATTGCTCAAGGACCGCAACAAGGCCGTGGTCGACGACGCCCAGAAGCTTCTGGCCGACATCAAGACTGAGGTCGAGCAATGGAAGGCCGACGCCGACAAGGCCGCCGAGGATAAGCCGATTGAGGCGTACGACCTTTACACCCATGTGGCGGCGGTGCTCGCGGGCGACGAGTTGGGCAAGTCCGTCGAGGAGCCGCTGAAGAAGCTGAAGGCCAACAAGGCGGTGAAGGACGAGTTGGGCGCGAGGCTCATGTTCGAGCAGGTGGCCGGAGTCATGTCCAAGGCGAAGTCCGAGCAGAAGGCCACGGTCGCGCAGTTCTGCCGATCGATCGCCAAGAAATATCCGGGCACCCCGACCTCGGAAAAAGCGACGGCGCTCGCCACGGAGCTCGGCGGCGGCGCATAAGTCGCGCAACGTGACATGGGCACAATGGTTTTCAAACCGCTTCTTATCGCTGCGCTGAGTTTGTGCGTAGCGTCGGCGGGGGCGCTAGCGGAAGAATTTCAAAATCCCAAGGCCAACATCCCGCCGCAAGCCGCTCCGCAGCGCCGCAACGCCGGCGAAGGGATGCCGCCTTTGCCGCTCCCGGCGACGCCATTGCGCCGCTCGGAGAAGAAGCGTGAGCCTTCACCGCCGGCCCTGGTGGGGAACATCACGTTTTCCCAAGCTTCGCTCAAAGGCACCGGCGTCGATTGGCAGACGACGATCATCGACATCGAAAAATGGGTCGATTTCACCAACGCCAACATAGGCCAGCGCTACCGCTTCGTCGGCACCGACTTTTCCAAGTTCAGCTACGACCCGACCGATCTGCCGATCATTTATTTCACGGGCTGGAAGCCGCTGCCGCAGTTTGACGACGGGACGATTCAGCACCTGCGCCAATACCTGATGGACGGCGGCACGTGGGTCGTCCACAGCAACTGCGGCCGGCCGGAATTCAACGAGAGCTTCCGCCGGGAGATCAAGCGGATTTTCCCCGATCGCGAGCTGGCCGCGATCCCGACGGATCACCCGCTGTTCAGCGCCTATCACAAAATCACCGACATGCGCGTGTGTAAGGGAAAGGAGCCAATGAAGGCCATCCCGCCGTATCTGGAGGTCATCAACATCGGCACGCGGGCGGCGGTGATTTTTTCCCCGATCGATCTCTCCTGCGGCTGGGACGCCGAGGCCCACCCCATCGAAGGCGGCATCCTGTACAAGCAGGAGGACGCCCTGAAAATGGGTGCCAACATCGTCACCTATTGCCTGGCCGAGTATCAGTACGGCAGATTCTTCGACCACCAAAAGGTCTACCACCAAGCCGCGGACGCCACCCGCGACCAACTCGTCCTCGGCCAGATCGTCCACAACGGAGACTGGGACTCCACGCCCCACGGCATTCCCAACCTTCTCAAAACGATCGACCAGTCGACCACGCTCCACGTCCAGTTCAAGCGCGTGCCGGTGGACCCGGAAAAGGCCGACATCTTCAGCTTCCCCGTGCTGCTCATGACGGGCCAGCGCACCTTCAGCTTCACCCCCGAAACCCGAAAACGCCTGCGCCAATACCTCGACCGCGGCGGCACGATGATAGTGGACGACGTCGTCGGCAGCAGCGAGTTTGACGCGGCATTTCGCAAGGAAATCAAGGAAATCTACGCCGACAAGGCCCTGACGCCGCTGCCCGCCGATCATCCGCTATTCACGTTCATCAACGATGTGACAAAGGTAAAGCTGTCGCCCCTCGCGGCACAGCTCATCGGCGCGGACACCGTCCCGCCCCGGCTGGAAGTGATTCAAATCGACGGCCAGATTCCGGTGATCTACTCGCCCTTAAGTATGAGCGCCGGATGGGAACAACTCCCACGTGCCTATGACAAGGGGTATGCGGACGAAGACGCGTTGAAGCTGGGAGTGAATGTGTTTATGTACGCGGTGTCGCACTGAATCAATCGCCGCCCGCGCTATTCGATCTCAACACGGTAGCTGACGATCCAAAGGTCAATCTGCTCGAGGCGAGCTTTCCATCGCTCTTTGAATTGCTTCATCCATTCGCGGTTCTTCACATTGTCCGGAACGTCAACGACAATACGGACGAGGTTGTCGCGATAGACGACCCCGGCATGCCGCCAATGCCCTTCGACTCATTGCGTTTCGTAGCTTGCAGCGCCCAAATCGACCGACAACTTCCAACACCGCTTCTGCGAGCCATTCGGGGTCAACTTACCGACCGTCATTTAATTGAAGAGGAAGAAGAACCTCGAACCGCCGCCATTTGCTGCTCATAGGTCGTCTTTCTCTTGACGGTGAATGGGATGCTTTGGGCGGCGAGAGCTTCCAAGGCCGCTTCGGGAACGAGGTGGTCGCCGGATTGCAATACGCGTCCGGAAAACCGGCCCAAGAGAAATCCAAGGGCGCGCTTTTCGGTAGCCCGATCTGGAAAAGTAATTGTTACCATACGGCCAATCCTTGAACGGCCGCTTGGACGATTCAACGCTCCAGCCTTATTCTGGCATCTTATCGGTACAAAAGGAGAATTGCTTGTCCCAAGCTCCCGTCCCGCCAACGGTTGACCGTGAATCGCAGTTCATCTCCAAATTCGTCGCCGTCAAACAGCAGCTGCTTCAGGAACTCCACAAGGTCATTATCGGCCAGGATGAGGTGATCGAACTGCTCCTCGCGGCGGTCTTCGCGCGGGGGCATTGCCTGCTGGTGGGCGTGCCGGGGTTGGCCAAGACGCTGCTGGTCAGCACATTGGCGCGCGTGCTGCGGCTCAACTTCAACCGCATCCAGTTCACGCCCGACCTCATGCCCGCCGACATTACGGGGACCGACATTCTGGAAGAAGATCAGACCACCGGAAAGCGAGCTTTCCGTTTCGTGAAGGGGCCGGTTTTTTCCAACATCGTTTTAGCGGATGAGATCAACCGCACGCCGCCAAAAACCCAGGCGGCGTTGCTTCAGGCGATGCAGGAATACCAGGTGACGGCGGGCGGGCGAACCTACCCGCTCGAACCGCCGTTCTTCGTACTCGCCACGCAAAATCCGGTCGAGCAGGAAGGCACGTATCCTCTTCCCGAAGCGCAGCTCGACCGGTTCATGTTCATGGTCAACATCGGCTACCCGAGCCGTCGCGAGGAGCGGGCGATCGTCCGCGCGACGACGATGGACCTCGACCTCGCCCCCGAATCGGTCCTATCCGCCGGCGACATCCTTCATGTGCAGAAAGTGCTGCGCAAGCTGCCCGTGAGCGACCACATCGTCGATTACGCGGTCGGCCTCGTGCGCGCCACGCGGCCCAAGCACAAGGGCACTCCCGATTTCATCAACGAATGGCTGACGTGGGGAGCGGGCCCGCGCGCCGCCCAATATCTCGTGCTGGGCGCCAAGGCCGTCGCCATCCTCAACGGCCGGCTGAACGTGAGCACGGACGACGTGCGTGCCGTCGCCAAGCCCGTGTTACGCCATCGCCTTTTCACCAACTTCAACGCAGACGCCGAGGGGATCGGCCCCGACCAGGTCGTGGAAAAGCTGATCGCGACCGTCCCCGAGCACGTCGCGCAGGACCACGCGCAATGAGCAGGGACGCGACATAGGATTCCGTGGATGACCCTTCTGACCCAACAACCCGCCGCGGCGACGCAGGTTGAGCAATTCACCGGGGAGATCGTCTATCTTTACGCCTTCGACATGGCCTACGAGATGGAGCGGCGGCCGGTGCGCACGCTGCTGGGGCAACAGGTCGCCGAGTTTTCCGTCGAAGCCAGCAAGCGCGCCCCGCGACAGCTTTTGTTCTTCCGCCCGCAGATGGTCCGGCTGGCACCGATGGAGCGATTAGGGCCGCAAGGGCCGATCCGCATCGAACGGGCGATCAAGCTGCTGCCGGTGGGGGCCATCAGCATCACCGTCCGCGTGCCGTTCCGCTGCCAAAACCTCGGCGAGCTGATCGCTTTCCACGATCTGCGTTTCGCGAACGGCAGCTACTTGTACGATGAGGTTCGCGAATTGGCCGAGGAAGTCCGCCGTGAACTGCGGCCGCATCTCATCCGGCCGGTCGATCAGTTGGCGGACGAAGAAGCGTACACGGTCTTCTGCATCAACGGCCCGCTCACGTCGTCGAAGAACGGCGAGGGCGCGGAGGCCTACGTCGCGGCCGAGCAATGGCTCGCGGGCCACCGGCGCGAAGTGGCAACGCTTCTCACCGAAGAAGCCGGCCCGGCTCATCTCTCGGATCAGGAGGCGATCGAATCCACCGGCCGTTATTTCAGCTACTACGACCGCGACCTGGCAGTCATCGACTGGGACGCGGCCCTCATCATTGATGAGCCGCGGTACTTCGACGAAACGCTCTACGTGATGGAGCTGGCCAACGTCCAGCTTGCGGAACTGGAGGCGTACGACCGCATCCTCGACGCCGCCGTCGAGCGGTCCTACCGCGACGTCAGCGGCCGCCAGGGCCGCGGCCGCCACGCCACGCGCATCCAGCGCGAGCTGCGGGAAATCCGCATCGACCTCGCCCGCATGAGTGACGAGCTGCTCAACATCACCAAGTTCTTCGGCGACTGGCACCTCGCCCGCATCTACCAGGGCCTCTCCGCCCGCTTTCACCTGGGCGACTGGCACCGCAGCATCGACGAAAAACTCAAGACCCTCGACGACCTTTATCAACTCCTCCGCACCGAACAAAGCAACCGGTGGATGCTCTTTCTCGAAGCCTCCATGGCGCTGCTGTTCGTCATAGATCTCGTCCTGCTGGTGATCGGGTTGAAGAAGTAGGATCGCCCGCCTTCCCCGGCGCGCCCCACTTGGAACCGGGCGGCGTTGCCCGTATATTTCGCGCCGTTGTTCGTTGCCGGAATCGGGAAAGGTGACGCTTGTTTTCACTCGCATTGCGCAAACGATCCATATTGCCGCAGACGCGCGCCCCTCGAAGCTTCATCCGTCCGCCCCGCCCCGGGCGCGGGGTGCGCTGGCTGACCTGCACCATCTTCGCGGCGACCGTCACCCTGCTCGTCCTTCAATACTCCTTCCGCCACGGCCGGCTGATCGTCTTCCCCACGTTCGATGACGTTGGGTATTTCGCCGAGGGCGCTGACCGCCTCCAGACGCTTTATGACTCGGGCGTCAGCGGCGTCTACCACCAGTACATCGCCGCGCCGCCGCACTCCCCGTTCCAAGCGGGCATGGCTGTGGCGGCGTTCGCGCTCTTCGGTCTGCGCGACTGGGCGCCTTATGCGCTCAATTCACTGCTGGCACTGGGCTATTTTCTCGCGGCCGACTGGCTGCTGCGCGGCGCGCCGCTCTGGCAAAAGGTCCTCGGATTCCTGTTCATCGGGAGCATCCCGTTCGTGCCAATGGCCGTACACGAATTCCGGCCCGACCATGCCGTCGCGCTCTTCACGGCGCTGGGCGCGATGCTCCTGCTGGGCGCGCCGTTCGTCCACGGTCCGCGGCGCAGGCAGATCGTGGCGGGGGTCTGGTTCGGCATCGCGCTGCTCACCAAGCCGCCGGTTTTCCCGCAGACCCTGACGATCGCGGGCGCGTCACTGGCGTTGGCGACGGTCGCCGACTGGCTTGCCGCAGGGCGGCTGCCCTCCGTCAAAGCCGTGCTCAAGTCGTGGACGGCCGTGCTCGTTCCTCTCGTCCTGATCCCGCTCCCGCACTATTGTCTTAACTTCCACGAGATCTATTCCTACATCTACGACATCCTGTTCGGCACCTTCAAAGCCAGCTACCAGATGCGCGGGTCACGCAGTGAGCATCTTTTCTACTACCTCACCGGTGGCGGCGGCTCCGTCATGCTCGGCGCTCACCTGTGGCTGCTCCTGGCCGTGCTGGCCTTCAGCGCCGTCGGCGTCGCCCTCGTCGGCCGCCGCGGCGACCGCGCCCGCGGCGGCGCGGTGATTATGCTGCTGGCCCTCGCCTTCCTCATTCCCACGGCCCTCAAAACCAAGCAGCCGTTCTTCGGGCTGGCCTTCGACACCGTCCTGGCTTTTTCCGCCATCTTTTTGCTGGGCCGATTGCTCCGCGCCGAACGGTTCGGGAATGGCCGAAAGCTGGCGACCACGGCGCTCGTCGTTGCCGCGGGCATCGGCGTCTGGAATTTCCAATGGCCCAGTCCGCGCTACGGCTCGGCGTCCACCGGCTGGCAGGAGCAGCGCCGGCAGATCGTCGAAGGCGTCTTCCACACCATCGTTTCGCACAGCACATTTAACAGCATCGACGTGAGCCCATTGCCCGACCCCTCCGTTTGTGAGGACGAGAAGTGTACCGCCCCGATGCCGACGGTCCTCCTGTGCGGCATCGGCGACGTCAATCCCCCCGTGCTTCATTTTCTGGCGGCCCAGCAGTCGATTCCGCTGAACTTTCAGTTTAATGCCACCAGCAACCGTGCCGAGGACTTCGTCAAAGACTTCGACAATGCCGATTTCATTTACTGCGCGCAGTCGCGCACGTCGCTGATCGCCGACTTCCTCCCCAGTTCCGGCTTACAGGACGAGCTGCTCGCGGCGGTGCGTGCCCGGCCACAGTTCAAGCAGGTCGGCGCGTGGACCTTTATGAAGACGGGCCGAAGTCTCTATCTGTTTCAACGGCAGGATTTCCGCGGCTTCCGTGCGCTTCAGGGCCTCGGCCCGGTCGAGGGTCCGTTTCCGGAACACAAGCTCCGGTCCGTGCGCTGGGGAAACGGGCCCGTCACTAAACTAAAAACACCGGCCCAGCCTGCCGGTGACTTTGAGCTGTCCTGGGAGGCGCGCTCAGACTTTCAATACCAAGTGGTCGCCGTCAGTGTCGACGGACAGGAAATTGCCACGCAGCCCGTTATCGGCAGTCTCTCCGATTACAGCACCGCTCACCTCCATTTCCCTCTGACGGCCGGCGCTCACATCGTCGAACTGCGCTACCCCCATTGGCACACCGACATCTCGACCCGGAACGCCGTCCTCTTTAAAACACTTAAGATCGAACGCACTGAAGAATTCCGCGGGTTCGACGCCGTCGCGGGTTTGGGCGTTATCGAAGGCCCGTTCCCTGATGCACATCTCTCGGCGGTGCGGTGGGGATTCGGACCAGCATCGAAGCTCAAGGTGACTTCGTCCGAATTCGGCGAATACGAGCTCTCTTGGGCAGCTCGCTCCGATTTGCCCGATGAAGTCGTGACGGTAAAGCTCGACGGCAAGCCAATCGGGCAGCATCCCGTGATCGGCAGCTACTCCGAATTCACCGAGGCGCATTTCCACTTTGCGATCAGCGCCGGCGAGCACGAGATCGAGCTGGAATACACCAAGTGGCGAACCGACACGGATCGCCCGATGGCGGTTTTGTTCAAGACCTTACAGGTCACGGCCCGATCCGATTCCCCCGCCCCCGCTCGCTGATCGGCAGGTCCGATAATCCCGATGTTCGCCCGCCAGATCTGTCCGATAAGCTCCCCGTTAACCGGCGCAACCCCGCGAAACGACGCAACAGCGGTTGCCGACATTATTCAGACAACTCAGAAGGGAGAATTTACCTAAATCCGCGATGCGTCGAAGGCCGGGCTGTCGATGGTAGGGGAGTCGCCACCCACAGGGACGTCAGGGCAAGGGCTGCGGAGCAGCCGGTCGCAGGAAATGCAGTTTGTAAATTGTACCGGAGGCCGACATGCCGCGCTCCCTCTTTGTCGCCATCATTTCCCACGTAGCCGAGTTGGGCGTTTTCTTCGGTGCAGCCGCGGTCCTGGTCGTCGGACTGCTGGCCTTGCGATAATGCTTCGTCCGATAATTCGTGATCGAATCACCGGCCCCGCGCAAGCGGGGCCGGTTTGGTTAGGGTTCAAGGGTTCAAAGGTTTCCGAGTTCAAGGGAATGGCGTCCAGGCGCTTTGCGTCTTCATTAGCAATTTGCATTTTACAACGAATAAGTCTCCGGCGATCCGAATTGCGCCTTCTCCCTGCGAACCGTTGAACCTTTAAACCTTGAACCCTCCGCCCACTTCAACTCCACCCCCTCCCGCGGGTAATATGTTGCGCGAGAGCGATCCCTGACGAAGGCGCTCGCACAACCACGAGGAACATGAAGATGAAGAAACTGCTGTTGACGGGCGCTGCGTTGTTGTTGTCTTGGGCCGGTTCCGCGTCGGCCGCGGACAAGGTCGATTTTGACAAGCAGATTCGCCCGATCTTTTCGGCGTCGTGCTACAAGTGCCACGCCGGGTCCAAGCACAAGGGCGACTTCAAGCTCGACAGTCTCGAAGCGATCAAAAAAGGCGGCAAGGACGCCAAGGACAAGGTCATTGTCGCGGGCGACCCCGGGAAGAGCGATCTGTTCCGGCGAGTCTCGCTGCCCAAGGACGATGACGAAGTCATGCCGCCCGACGGCAAAGGAGAGCGCCTTAAGCCCGAGCAAGTCGAACTCGTAAAGGCGTGGATCACGGAGGGCGCGAGCTTCGGCGATTGGAAGGAAGACAAGGTCGTCGCCACCCCCGATGACAAATCACCGGGCGACAAGGCCGCCGGTGAATCCGAGGGCCCCAAGGAAATCCCACTTCCGCAGGTTGCCGCCGCCGATGCCGGCGCGCTCGACAAGCTCCGCCAGGCCGGTGCGCAGGTGCTCCCGCTGGCGCAGGGGACGAATCTGCTGTCGGTGGAGTTCACGTCGAACGCCGCCCAGATCGCCGACCACCAGGTGGAGATGGTTGCTTCGATCGCCCCCCAGATTTACGACCTCAACCTCGCCAACACGAAAGTGACGGACGGGGGCCTAAAGGCGTTGGAAGGAATGAAGAACCTTCACCGCCTGCACCTGGAGAAGACCGCAATTACGGATGGTGGCCTCCCGCATCTTAAAGGCCTGGCGAGCCTCGAATATCTCAACCTGTACAACACCGCCGTCACGGACGCCGGACTCGCGCAGCTCGAAGGCCTAAAGGGCCTCAAGAACCTTTACCTGTGGCAATCGAAAGTCACCGATGCGGGTGCGGAAGGCCTGAAGAAATCGCTTCCCACTCTATCCATCGACACCGGCTGGAAAGAACCCGCCAAGCCGTAAGCATTCACCTGATAAATATACGAATTGCCGTGGCGCAACTCCGATGAGTTGCGCCACTTTTATTTCGTCCATCGCAACGACTTCGCAATCGCATCGAATGTCGCCCGAACCGCATCGAATGTCGCGGCGTTACCGTCCGCGGCCAGGATGTATACGTGCTCCCCGCGCATCATGAGCAGCGCCACGTCCATCTTCGCGTCCTTTTTCTCGGCCCATGTACTCCGCACCAACCGCCCCTTGCCGCCGGGCACGGCTTCGTCCTCCGACTCTTCCACCTTCAACCCCGGATGGTCTTTCTTCAGGTCATCGAGGTACCCCTTTTCGATCCGCCCCAGCGTGATCATCCCGGGAATGTGCGGCGGAATGTCCGGCACGTCGAACGTAATCCGCCGGCCCTCGTCCCGCCCTGCGGGCACCAGCTTCAACACATAATCCTTGTCCTCTTTCGGCGACCAGTCCGACGGGTATTGAAGGCGAATGCCTTGCTTCTCATTGCGATACTCCACCGTCGCAGGCGCGGTGGCCGGCCCCGGCCGTGTCGCGGCGGGGGGCTCTGTTTTTCCCTTATCCGTTTTGCCCTTATCCGCCCGCCCGCCCGGCCGCTCCACGGAATTGGCATCCACATTCGGCCAGCAGGCCATCGGCCACGCCAACAGGCAAGCTCCAATGCCGGCCGCGATCAGCTTCACACGTTGTTCCCGACGAATCCCGCCCATTGCACATCTCCTGTTGGGGTCGATTCTACCGTAATTCCCGGTGGAAACAGCAGGCAATTCTCCACGCCGCCCGTGTGAGGTCTTACCCCCGATGGAACAGGCCCCCGGCGCTACGGACGCTTGATTGGGTGGATTCGGGCGCATTTGTTCCCGGGCGTCTTGGAGTCCCGGCTGTTTCCCTTATCTTGATTGCTCGAGTCGGGTTGCCGGCTACCGAATGACCGATGGTTTTGATACAACCGGCGGCCTTTAATTCGAGCGAGGAAATTGGCAATGGTGGATCTGAAAGACCTGCGTGAGAACCCGGATAAGTACCGACGCGGCGCGGAGCTTAAGGGCGTGAAGGTGTCGATCGATGAGGTCCTCCGCCTCGACGAGCAGCATCGGACGGCGCAGCGCGAATTCGAGCGCTACCGCGCCGAGCAGAACGAGGCCTCCAAGCTCATCGGCAAGATCAAAGACGCCTCCGAAAAGCAGGCGGCGATCGCGCGCGTCGCGGAACTCAAGGGGAAAGTAAAGGACGCGGAAGAGCGGGCCAAGGCCGCCGAGGCTGCGTTGCAGCCGCTGCTGTTGCAAATCCCGCAGCCGCCCGATTCGGATGTGCCCGTCGGGAAAGACGCGAGCGATAACGTCGTACTCTACCGCTGGGGCCAGCCGCGGAAGTTTGATTTCGCGCCCAAAAGCCATGTCGAGCTCGGCGAGTCCTTGGGCATCCTCGATTTCAGCGCGGGCGTGCGGCTGGCCGGGTCGCGGTCTTACTTCCTCAAAGGCGCCGGCGCGGAGCTGCACCAGGCCGTCCTGCGGCTGGCGCTGGACATGATGGTGTACGAGAAGGGCTTCACGCAAATGACCGTGCCCGTGCTCGTGCGCGAAGTGGCGATGAAGGGGACAGGCTTCTTCCCCGCCGGCCGCGAGCAGGCCTATCGCGTGGGGGAGCCGGAAGAAACCGGCGAAGACGTCCGTTTCCTCACCGGCACCGCCGAGGTCGGGCTCACCGCCTATCAGATGCACGACGAGAATGACGCCCCGCGGCTCAGCGAGGCGGATTTGCCGCTGAAGTACGTCGCCGTCAGCACCTGCTTCCGGCGCGAGGCGGGGACGTACGGCAAGGACACGGCGGGTTTGTACCGCGTGCATCAGTTCGACAAATGCGAGCAGGTCGTCATCAGCCGCAATGACGTCGAGGAGAGCAAGAAGTGGCGTGTCGAGATGCTTTCGTATTCTGAAGACGTTCTCAAGCGGCTGAATTTGCCGTTCCGCGTGATCCAATGCTGCACGGGAGACATCGGCGTAAAGAACGCGTCGATGATGGACATCGAAACCTGGATGCCCAGCCGCCAAAATCCAAAGGACCCGGAAAGCGGCTACGGCGAAACGCATTCCGCCAGCCGCCTGTACGAGTTCCAGGCCCGACGGCTCAACCTCCGCTACAAGGGCGCGGACGGAAAAATCCGCTACTGCCACACGCTCAACAACACGGTCGTGGCGAGCCCGAGAATCCTGATCCCGATCCTGGAGAACTACCAGAACGCCGACGGCAGCGTGACGATTCCGCAAGTGCTTCGGCAGTACATGGGCGGGCGGGAGAAGATCGAGGGGAAGAAGTAAGGAGAAAAAGTCTGGAGCCGGAAGGCAGGAACCACAAGCCAGAGGGGAAATTTGACTGCAGAGGAGCGGGATTGGCTGGTGTTTGTGCCACTCTTAATGTGAAGGTTGTGCCGGGCGCGAAGCGCGATCGGGTGGTGGGGCGGTATGGCGACGGGGTGAAGGTGCAGGTGAGCGCGCC
>JAQGHH010000559.1 GCA_028288945.1 Phycisphaerales bacterium | reverse complement strand
TACTGCGTCCCCAGCTTGTTGACCTGGAGCCGGGTGAAGCCCGTCCCCAGCCCGTTGGTATCAAACACGCCATTCTGCGGCGAATTAAAGTTCAGGCTATAGGGGAGCGTCTGGATGACGTTCTGATACGCCAGTGGATCGCCGGACATGAGCTGCCGGCCCTCCAGCTTTTCCATGACTGGCTGAATCGCATTCACCAGGCGACCAAGGGACACGACATTGCGCACCGACATCACGCTTTTTCCGTCCACGCCAGGACTCCTTCACGTATAGCGAGCAACCGAAACATACACCATCGCCCGGGTCTGTCTAATCCAATCGCAGCGCCCAAACGGGTGCGCAGACCCCTCCACGCGGGGGTATCGCGTAGTAAGTAGCATCGGGAAGATAGGTTACGACCTCAACCGGGAGGAACGGGCTAATCCAAGTATTAGATCAATACGCCAATGGCTTGATAAATTGGATGGTTTAAGCCGGCCAAGGGCGACAAATTCATCACCACGTCTCAGCCCGCAAGGTGGTGTGACATTCGTAAATCGTTACCTCAGTTTCATTTACGGAAGGATGTCTCAGAATGTCCCACTTTTGACGATTTTTCACCGCAAATCAGCGACACTATTCATATAAGTCATGTCGATAAAGGCGGCTATGAAAGTTAAAACAAGTGTCCCACTGAGGCATTTTTCCCGCGGATTCTGTGCTGTCCGGCTTGGTGCGCGCGAAGGGCACGCGCTTTCGGTGATGCGCGAAATGGCGCATGGAGGAGTTTGTCGCTTTGGCTGCCGCCGGCAGGGGTGCGCAAACCAAATTCCATGTCCAAGCCGATCCAGCGTGATATACCCAAAACGATGGATGCCGACCTCCTCTCCCGGATCACGATCGAACCCGGCAAACGCATGCGTGTAACCGACGTGCTCGAACTCCTTACGGCCGGTGCACCCTTTGAAGAAATCTTCGCCGACTACCCTTTTATGGAGCGCGAGGACATCCTCGCCGCGATCACCTACGTCACCCGACAGACTCGCGGCGGATTATTTCGCCGCATTCCGGGCAGCGATCGGGCGTGGCGCGGAGGTCGTAGCCGCAGCGCGGGCAGACGCCGGTTTTGCATCGATCGCGGTCGCGGCGATGCCGTAGAGCCATCCGGGCCGGGAGAATTGCCAGAAGCGCGAGCGGCAGCCAGATCGGCACGAGCGTAAAGCCGAAACGCCCGGGAATACTGATGTAATGAAATCCGGCCACATTCGTCACGCTCGGAGATAAAACGAGTTCGTCCCATCTGCGGGTGGCAGTGCCGGCGTATCCGTAGCGGCGCTCGCCGGGACGACGCGCAGGCTCTTGAATCGATACGAATCCAATACTGCCGCGGTAGAGCATCAACCCTCGTATCGTGCCGGAATCAACCTTGTACCCGACCAAATCGCTCACGCGGTAACTCCGCACCCATAGTGCGCACATCACCACGCATGCCAGCAACGACAACACGGACAGAAGCGTAAAAAGATGTCCGCGCATCCGGATCAAATCTCCGGCAAGAGCATGAGAATCCAACGCAAAGAATGTCACTTCGTACCCGCCATTATACCGCCGGGGGACGATCGCGTTCCAAGACGGCGCAGGCGTGCATCCATTTCCATCCGAGCCCATCTGTTTTTCACGTAGGCGCGCAATGCCCGGTCACCCTACATTTCGCTCGGCGACAGACAGCGTAAGCCACGTGACTTTGGCGTAAATCGTGTGTGCTATGAATCCCCGCCGGGCTTGGCTGAATCGGTCAGACTACCCAATGAGCGCCCGGCACGAAGGCGGCAATGGAAACCTCAACCGAAGGATGCAGGCATGAAATCGAAACCGCGCGACAAGCGATCTGCAAATGGCAACGGCAGCGACCCCAAAGTTCAGGACCTTTCCCGCGACGTTGCCGTTCCGGGCGACCACCTCACGACCAACCAGGGGCTGCGCGTTGCCGACGATCAGAACTCGCTCAAGGCCGGCGTGCGTGGGCCTACGTTGCTGGAGGATTTTCATTTCCGCGAGAAGATCACTCACTTCGATCACGAGCGCATTCCCGAGCGCGTCGTTCACGCCCGCGGGGCGGCGGCGCATGGGTACTTTCAGGTGTTTGAGCCGCTGACGGAATTGAGCAAGGCGGCCATTTTCCGGGACCCGTCCAAACAGACGCCGGTGTTTGTGCGGTTTTCGACGGTCGCCGGGTCGCGGGGGTCGGCGGATACGCCGCGGGACGTGCGCGGGTTTGCGGTCAAGTTCTACACCGATGATGGCGTGTGGGATCTTGTCGGGAACAACATCCCCGTCTTCTTTATCCAGGACGCCATCAAGTTCCCCGATCTGATCCACGCGGTGAAGCCTGAGCCGCACAATGAAATTCCGCAGGCGGCCTCCGCGCACGACACGTTCTGGGACTTCGTCTCGCTGACCCCCGAGAGCATGCACATGCTGATGTGGGTCATGTCCGACCGGGCGCTCCCGCGGAGCTTCGCCACGATGGAAGGCTTCGGCATTCACACGTTCCGGCTGATCAACGCCAAGGGGAAGAGCCGGTTCGTCAAGTTCCATTGGAAGCCGGTGAAAGGCGTGCATTCGCTGGTGTGGGATGAGTCGCAGAAGATTGCGGGCAAGGATGCGGATTTTCAGCGGCGTGACCTGTGGGAGTCGATCGAACGCGGCGACTTCCCGGAGTGGGAGCTGGGATTGCAGATCGTCGAGGAGCGGGACGAGCACAAGTTCGACTTCGACCTGCTCGACCCGACCAAGATCATCCCGGAGGAGCTCGTGCCCGTCCGCCGCGTGGGCATACTAGTGCTAAACCGTAACCCGGACAATTACATTGCCGAGACCGAGCAGGTGGCGTTCCATCCCGGGCACATCGTGCCGGGGATCGACTTCAGCAATGATCCGCTGTTGCAGGGCCGGCTGTTCTCTTACATCGATACGCAGATCAAGCGCGTCGGCCCGAACTTCGCGCAGCTCCCGATCAACCGCCCGACCTGTCCGTTCTCCAACAACCAGCGCGACGCCGAGAGCCAGCAGCTCGTTCATAAGGGGCGCGTCGCGTACTTCCCCAACTCACTGGGCGGCGGGTGCCCGGCGCAAACGCCCGAAGGGTTGGCCGCCTTCTCCAGCTTCGCCGAGCGCATGGACGGCGCGAAGGTCCGCCAGCGCAGCCCCAGCTTCGGCGACCATTTCAGCCAGGCGACGCTCTTCTGGAATTCGATGTCCGACTGGGAAAAAGAACACATTGCCGCGGCGTTCAGCTTCGAGCTGAACATGGTCGAGACCCAGACCGTGCGCGAGCGCGTGCTTAACGAGCTGCTCGCCAACGTCGCCGACGAGCTGGCGGAAAAGGTGGGCATGAACATCGGCATCGCGGTCGCCCGCCGCGATCCCAAGGGGATCACCCCCGAAGCCGCCGAACCCCCGCCCAAGCCGAAGAAGGGCGCGCTGAAGGCCTCGGCGGCGCTGAGCATGGACAAAGTGGTGAGCGGGATCAAGGGTCGCAAGGTCGCGATATTGACGGCGGACGGCGTGGACGGAAAGCAGGCGGCGGACCTTAAGGCCGCCCTGGCGGCCGAGGGCGCGCTCAGCGAGGTGATCGCCCGTTTTGCCGGGACGGTGAAGACCGCGGCAGGGAAGGATCTGGCGGTGGAACGGGCCGCGCCCAACGCCGCGTCCGTCATCTACGACGCGGTCTTTGTCCCCGGTGGCGCGGAGAGTGTCGAGGCGCTGCTGGCGTCGCCCATGGCCGTGCAATTTGTCGAGGAGGCGTACATGCACGCCAAGCCGGTGGCCGCGTTTGGCGAGGGGACGCAACTGCTGACCGCGGCCAAGGTGAAAGTGCCGCCGGAGACGTCGCGGTTATCGAGCGAGCAGGGCGTGGTCACGGCCGGCGGCCGCGAGTTCGGCGCGTTCGCCAAGGCGTTTATAAACGCGATCGGCAGGCACCGATTCTTCGAGCGACAGATGCTGTGAGCGTTCATCTTCCTGTCATCTTGCCGCCCGTAAACTGCCGGGCGTTGGGTCGCTCCCGGGCTTTCCGTGGCGGAGGGTTTCGGGTTGTCCGCACCGGACGGCGGCCGCGGATTCACAGAAGGATCGTCATGAAATTCTTACGCATGAACATTGCGTCGGCCAGCCTTGCGCTGGCATTGGCGACTGGTTCGATCGCCCTGGGCGGTGATAAAGATAACGCCGCCCTGGCGAAGGCCCCGGCGGCGGTGCAGGCCGCGGCCAAGAAGGCGCTGGGGGATAAGAAGCTCGAAGAGTTCGGCAAGGAAAGCATCGGCGGAAAAATCGTGTACGAGGTGGGGTTCAAGGCCGACGGGGTCGATCATGCCTACATCATCAGCGAGGCGGGCGAACTCGTTCAGGAGGAAGCCGACGTGGACGTGGCCAAGCTCCCGGCGGCCGTGCTGGCGACCGTCAAGAAGGCGCAGCCCCACGGCAAGATCGACGAGGCGGCCATGGCGACCGCGGGAGATAAACACTTTTACGAAGTGGATGTGAAAGTCGGGAAAGAGATCCACGCCATCAAGGTGGCCCTCGACGGCAAGCTGATCGCCGATGAAATCGAGAAGCCGTTGAAGGATGGCGACAAACCCGACGCGAAAGAGAAGGATTAACCCCTCATTGCGGCGCACCGGCGGCCGGTCCGGGCTGAGTCCCGGCCGGCGCTGGCGCACGCGGCATTGCGGGCGTGCGGCGCAGCGGCACGTTCTGCAGGACGATTTCGCCCTTCCAGATCTGCGTCATGTCGAGGGTGGCGGCGGCGACGGCCTCGCTGCTGCGGAAGATGACGTCCACGTTAGAAGGGGCGTCGGCGGGGAAGTCGCGCGTGCCGCTGCCGTAGCTGCCGTGCGTGTTTTTGTGAAAGCTCACACCCCCGGCGGGGTATTCCTTGCCGTTGATACGGACAAACACGTCAAATGCGACATCGACCGGGAGCGACGCCGCGTCCACGCCGACATCCAGAAATGGGGAATTGGTGGTGTTGAGCGTCAGCCGGGTCGTGAGCAGGGGGCGCAGGGCCGATGCGCTGGGCTCGGCCACCGTGGTGATGGGCGTCTGGCCATCGATCGCCTGAAAGTCGGCAAACAGGTCTTGCGTGAGGCGCTTGGCGACGACGGCGTTGTCGTCCCAGTTCACCCCGCTCGCGCCGCCGCTGGCGTCCGTAGCCATTTCTATTTTGACGTGCAAGCGATGCTTGCCGGGCTTGCCGGCTGGCGGGAGCGTGCTGCCGGTCGTCCACCCTCCGAACCCGCTGCTGCCCGTGCCTCCGCCGAGTTTTTGGACCGGGCCGTCATCGATCTGCGATTCGAGGGTGCGCATCCGCACCCACCACCCGCCCGGTCCGTGCCCCACTCCTGCGATCGAATAGGGGACGGGGCTCAGTGCGCCGACCACCGGTCGCACCAACAGCTTTACCTTCAGGGCGCCGGCAAAGAATCGGTCGGCCTGTGCGGGGGTGAGCTTGTGATCGAGGTAGCGGCCGGCGATGAAATCCAGGACGTTGCTGGAGCTTGAGAGCACCGTTCCCGCGGCCTGGAGTTGCAATCCTTTTTCCACGATCGCGTTTTGATCGTCCTCGGACAGAAGTTTTGCGTCGAGGCGGCGCTGGACTTCCGTCCATGCCGGGGCCCAGTGCGAGGGGTTGCTGCTGCCCATGTCATTGAGCAGCCAACTGAGCGGCTTGTGGCGGTTCCAGTTGATTGTGCTGGTGGCTCCCGCCGCAAATAGAAGGATCAAGGCCAGCCCAAAGAGGGCGAGTCCGCCGCCCAGCGCCGTCAAACCGGCCCGGCGGTGGCGCTCGCCGCGGATAACGTTCGAGGCCTGCACAGTGGTGCCGCATTCGGGACAGCGCGACTGATCGCCGGACAGGATGTAATCGCATTTCCGGCAGTGCGGCGTATCCCCGACGCGTCGGGGCCAGCGCCCGCGCTTAACCCAGAATGCACCGACGACGACAAGAAGCCCGCCGATGATTGGGAGCAATATGGAAAAATTCGCCGCCACACAAACCTCCGCGGCGGGATTGTCGCAGTCGCGTGCCGTCCTTGTCCAGACCTAACGGCACCTGTCGCTCGTTCTTGTTGTTTCCGGCGCGCTTATTGTAATTGTAAATGATTGGGCCGTTCCGGTTAGCGGGTTCATGCTGTACCCTTGGATCATGCGTGCGCCCAAGGCCCGTCGCAAATCCGTGAAGAAATCGAAAGAGACGCAAAGGCAGGCCCAGGAGCACACGCGGCAGGAAGCCGAGGCGCAGCGGCAAGGGAGTGAGCTGGGGCGTGCGGGCAGTGAGCGCGTCCGGGAGATATCGGAGGAGACGCGCCGGGCGTCGGAGGATCTTCGCCGGCATCTTGAGAAGATGCGCCGGGTCGCGGAGGCCGCCCGGCAGGACGCCGAGCGGTCGCGCGAATTCTCCGAACTCTCCCGCCAGCAGGCGGAGGCGGCGCGCGAAAGCGCCCGGGAGGCCAGGGCGATCCTCCAGAAGGCTCAGGCCATCCTGCGAGATCGGGATTCGGACAACTAGGTGTTGGGGGATCAGATCAATTCGCGCAGCGGATGCTGCCCGTCCACCAGATAGTGGGGCCGGCCGGAGAGGTCGGTGACGGTGGTCGCGTTCGGGTTGATGCCCAGGTTGTGGTAGAGGGTGGCGAACACTTCGCCGAATTCGACGGGGCGGTCGGTCACTTCGCCGCCGAGGCGGTCGGTGGCGCCGATGACCTGGCCGGTGCGCATTCCGCCACCCGCCAGAAGGGCGCAGGAGACTCTCGGCCAGTGCTCGCGGCCGCGTTCTTTGTTGATGATCGGGGAGCGGCCGAATTCGCCCCACACGATCACGGAAACGTCCTTGTCCAGGCCCCGGTCGTGCAGGTCCTGAATCAGGGCGCTGAGGCCGCGGTCGAGCATCGGCAGGTCCTCGGACGCCATGCGGAACAAATCGTTGTGGTAGTCCCAGAATCCGAACGCCACGGTCACGACCCGCGCGCCCGCTTCAACCAGCCGGCGGGCGATCAGGAAATGCTCGGTCATCCGACCCGCGGCATCCACGCGCGGGGTGGGGTTACCTTTGCCGTACCGCTCGGCCACGCCCGCCGATTCGCGGGTGATGTCGAGGGCGTCGAGCACCTTGCTGCTGGTCAGCACGCCCAGGGCCTGTTCATTGAATTCGTCCACCCCCTGCATCATCCCGCCCGAGTCCACCTCGCGCTTGAAACGGTCGAGATCGCTCAGGAGTGATCGGCGGTCGGCGAGCCGCTCGCGGGTGATTCCGTTGAGCGTCATGTCCGACTTGCCCTCGCCCTGCGGGCGGAACGAGCGGTGGGAGACGCCCAGGAAGCCGGGACCCGATTCGTTGTACGGGCGGTGGTCCATGTTCGGCTCAAGGCCGACGAAGGGGGGCATTGCCGGGTCGAGCGGGCCCTGAAGCCTGGAGACGATCGAGCCCAACGCGGGCCAGCCGCCCGGCGGCTGGCTCTTCTTGGGCCGGCCCGTCAGGCAGGCGAAATCGGAATGGTCGTCCACCGCGTTGCAGATCGAGCGGATGATGGTCAGCTTGTCCGTCATCTTCGCCAGCAGCGGCAGGTGCTCGCAGATCTGAATGCCGGGCACGTTCGTCGGGATCGGCCGAAACTCCCCCCGCACTTCGGACGGCGCATCGGGCTTGAGATCAAAAAGATCCTGGTGCGGCGGACCCCCGGGCAGGAAAACCATAATGACGGCTTTCTGCGATCGTTTCCCCGAGAGAGCCTCCGCGCGCAGCAGCTGCGGCAGCGCCAAGCCGCCCAGGCCCAGCGCCCCGATCTTCAAAAAGTTTCGCCGGGAAACCCCATCGCAGAAGCGCGACGCGCCGCCGTAAAGGGTTAACATGGTTTCCTTCCCATTCGTGCGATTGTGCTACCTTATCCTTGCTTACCTGCACCTGTTGCGGCCGTTGCAATTTCCATCTCCCCTGAAATTCCTGTCTCACCGGCGCAGGTGAATGGACGCTCGGTCACGAATCAACTACATTCGCGCCGGCTGCGTTTCGCATCGGACCTATCCGCGGCGATTGACGGGGACCATCTGCGAGGTATCAAATTGTGCACGTCTTACGTAATCAAATGTCCAAGCGTCTTATGTCATCCGAAACAGGCGAGACGGTTGAATCCTTACGCAAAGCACTTGAAACTCACCGCCGGAACATCCAGCTTTTTCGTGGCGCCGATGCCATCCGATTCCAGATTGAAATCGACCGAATCGAAAAGCGGCTGATGGAGTTGCCTCGGCAAGAGTGAAGGGGCACGGGCACGGCAGCGGCACCAAGCAAACGGCCGCGAGGGCGAATCATCGATGGAAGAGTGATCCGCATGGCATGCCTTATCGCTGGTTCCAAGCCCCCCAAAAGTAGGAGAAGCTGTCCATGGCAACCGACTTGCCGTGGGGGCCTTGGGATTGCCAGTTGTGGCACCCGCCGGGGGGTTCGTTGATCCAGGTGACGCTCGTGTCGATCGCGGCGTAGAAAGCGCCGCCGCGATGGGTGTGGGACATCTCCTGGTCAGAGGTGTGGTAATCGGCCATGTGAAAGCCGTTGAGATCCATCGCGGCGCCTTCGACGATTACCGGCGTGGGGTAATACTCGATGTGGCCGTCGGGGAAGGTGAGTTGCGACTGGGGTTTGATATTGCCGATGCGTGCGCCGGTGAAGACGAGCATGGAAACGTAGTCGTAGCGGCCGTTGCTGCCGCACATGGGGCCGAACGCGGCTCCGGGGGCGGGGGGATTGCAGTCGAGGGAAGGGCAGCAATAGACCGCCGGGTGATGGAGGTAGCGGAAGAGGGTCCCGCCTTCGGGGCCGGTGGTCCAATCGAAGGGATCGCGGCGGAGCCAGTCGCGGTGATCGGGATCGGGGTTGGGGAAAACGGAATCCCAGAATCCGCCGGGCAGTTGATCTTCATGGTCGTGGGCGAAGACCACAAAACCTTCCATAAGCTGGTGGAGGTTGCTGGCGCATTGCGCCTGGTGGGCGAATTCGCGGGCCCGCCCCAGCACGGGGAGGAGGATGCTCAGGAGCACTACGAGGATGGCGATGGAAACGAGTAGCTCAACGAGCGTGAAGGCTCGTCGACGAATGGGAAGGGAGGTTGCGATCCGCATGCCCTGCTCGCGCCGGCCGCCTTCGCGGCTCCCGTATGACCCCCTGTGCTGGCGGGAAGGTATTCGATTTCAACGGATGTTCGCAACTTTTAATGCTCCTCGCGTCTGCGACGACCCTCAGGCATTTCCCCATCTGCCCAGCTGTTTGACCGTCGCGCGGAAATCCTTGGGGGGCGGGCAGACGATTTCCACGGCGGCGCCTTGCCGATCGACGAAACTAAGCTTCTCGGCGTGCAGCGTCAGGCGGTCGATCAGCGGCCGCTCGGGTTGTCCCGCCGTAGGGCGGTAGTCGTGCTTGAGGTTACTTAAGTAAATGCCCGGCGCCGCGCCCGGACGCGGGGCATTGTAGAGCGGGTCGACCGCCAGCGGCAGCCCGATGGAAAGCAGGTGCACGCGGATCTGGTGGGTCTTGCCGGTCTTGGGGAAGACGCGGAGGAGGGTGAACTCGCGGAAGGTCTGCTCGACGCGCCAGAGCGTGCGCGCCGGGCGGCCGCCGTGCGCGACCACGGCCATGCGCTTGTGCGAACTGGGGTGGCGGTCGAGGGGCGCGTCGATCTCGCCTTCGGTTTGCGGGGGGCGGCCGCTGACGAGCGCGACGTATTCCTTGCTGATGGTATTGTTTTGGAATTGGTGCGAGAGGTGACGCTGCGCGTCGATGTTCTTGGCGAAGAGGAGGACGCCGCTGGTGTCTTTGTCCAGACGATGGACGACGCGGAGGCGCGGGTCGGCCGCGCCCGAGGACGGCAGGCCCAGTTGTGCCGCGAGGTGATCGAGGACGCACGTCTTTTCCCCGCGGCCGGGGATGGTCGCCAGGCCGGCGGGTTTGGCAACCGCCACGGCGTCGTCGGATTGCCAGAGGATTTCCAATTCGTCTTTCGGGCGCATCGGCGGAGATTACAGGGGGACGCCGCCGGATGAAACCCTGGGAGTTCCGCCAAACGCAGGCGGCGGCCCGGGCGTCATCACCGGCGCGACCCGCATATTCGCGAACGAGTTCCGTTGCGCCGGCGACACCATCCCTCCGGAGCGCACGAAACCGCATTGACCCCTATTTAGCCGAGGTCTACTATCTCCCTGCCGCCCGGCGTGGCATTTGCGTCGGGCTTGTGCATGCGTCCATCGCCCCGGCCCAGGAAACGAAGGGAGCACTGCGTGCGTCTGTTGATCGCAATCCCCGTCCACAATGAGCAGAAGTACGTGGACCGCGTGCTCGACAAGGTTCTGGTGTTTCATCACGACCTGCTGGTGATCGACGACGGCAGCACCGACCGGACGCCGCAGATCCTCGGCAAGCGAAACGACGTCAAGGTCATCCGTCATCCCACGAACCTCGGTTACGGGCAGAGCCTGATCGACGCCTTCCAGTTCGCCCAAGACAACGCCTACGACTGGGTCATTACCATGGACTGTGACGAGCAGCACGAGCCCGAGCGCATCCCCGAATTCATCGCGGCCATCGAGTCGGATGCGTGGGACTTGATCAGCGGATCGCGTTACCTCGCGCCCCGCGGCGACGACGACCTGCCTCCGGCTGACCGCCGGGGAATCAACGCCACGCTCACCGCGACGCTTAACGAACTGTTCGGCCTGGGCATCACCGATGCCTTCTGCGGCTACAAGGCCCATCGGGTCGCGGCCATGCGCCAGCTCCGCCTCACTGAGCCGGGTTACGCGTTTCCGATGCAGCTTTGGCCGCAGGTCTGGTCGGCCGAGCTGCGCCTGACCGAAATCCCCGTCCGCCTGATTTACAATGACCCGACCCGCCACTTCGGCGGCCAGCTCGATGACGCCGGCAACCGCCTGCGGCATTACACGGACGTGCTCAAGGCCGAGATGCGCCGCCTCTCCGAACACCCGCTGAGCGGCCAGACGCCGGCGGCGAAAGCGTCCGGCTGCCGCTCGCATCGCGAGCCGCTGGGCGAGCCGTGTGGATGTGCCCAGTAGTATCCGCCCCCAGGCCTTCCCCATGACATCAACCGCCCCGCGCTACGATCGATGGAAGGCCCCAAGCGAAGACGGGCAGACGCTTATTTGGCCCGCGGCTCCGCAACTGCTCGCCGACACGCAGGACAACCATCGCCGGCTGTCGTCCGCGCAATCGACCCTGCTGCAAAACGTTCCTCTGCCCGAAGTCCGCACACGGATGCGGCTATGGCTCGGCCATGAGGACGACCAGGCCCTGCTCTTCGCCACGGGCCATCAGGCCGAGTTACATCATCCCGGCGTGTGGGTGAAAAACGTGCTGATCGATGCCGCCGCCAACAAGGCTGGCGGCCGAGCCGTGCATTTCGCGGTGGACACGGATGAACCCAAGCACCTTCAGCTCCGTTGGCCCGGCGGATCGGTCCCGCTCACCGACGACCCCCGCCCGAAAGCCGCCTGGAGTGGCCTGCTCCCCGCGCCGTCCCCCGCGCATTTGGACGAGGTGGCGAAGGCCTTCGACGCCGCCGCCCGGTCGTGGCCGTTCCGGCCGCTCGTGCCCGAATTCCTCGGCTCATTGCGCCGGCTCTCGCTGGAACTACCGACGTTGCCCTCGGCGCTCACCAACGCGATCCACGCATTGGACTGGAACCTTGGCCTGCGGCATCACGCGATGCTCGTCTCGCCGATTTGCTTGTCCGAGCCTTACCTTGTTTTTGTGCACCACGTGCTCGCCCGTGCCGACGCGTTCGCCGCGGATTACAACGCCGCCCTGGATGAGTTTCGCACGGAAAACAAGATCCGCACCCCCGGCCGCCCGATGCCCAACCTCAAATGCGGCGCGGACGGATGCGAAGTCCCGTTCTGGCTCGACGACTTGACGAGCGGCTCGCGCTCGCGTGCGGCAGTCGTGCGCGAGCAGGGGGCTTTCGTCCTTCGCCTGCCGGGCGGCGAGCGGTTCCGGTTCGACCCGCACGCGGATGGCTGGGAAGCGGCGGGGGAGCTGATGCTCTTTTTCCGTCGACATGGCGTGCGGCTGTCGCCCCGCGCCCTCACACTCACGGCCGTCCTGCGTCTGCTCGCCGCCGACCAATTCGTCCACGGCATCGGCGGGGGGCTTTACGACCAGGTGCTCGACAAGCTGATCACCCGGCATTTCGGCCTCGAGGCCCCACGTTTCTCCGTCACGACCGCGACGCTCTATTTCCCGCTGGCCGTTGGCCAGCCGCGTGTGTGCCTGCCTTGCGTCGTGCAGGAAGGGCACAGCCTCAAACACGCCATCCTCGGCAAAGAAAAGCAACTGCTGGTGGAAGCCATCGCCGCCGCCCCGCGCCGTTCGCGCGAGCGGTCCACCCTGTTCTACACGATGCACGACAAGCTCGCCGACGCCCACTCGCGGCCCGAGCTCCGGCGATGGGAGCAGCGCTTCAACCACGCCCAGGCCCGCGTCCAGGAAGAAAAAGCCCTCTTCGACCGCGAACTCTTCTACGCCCTCCAACCTGCCGACCGGCTCACGTCAATGATCGACCGTTACCGCGAAGCTTTTGCGGCCGGTTGAACAAGCAGAAATCCACAAAGTAAATGGACCGGGACGCGAATTGGCAAAGGGTTAAGTGAAAACGCGCGCTTATATTCGGATCGCGCTTCCGTTCGGTCCCACAAATATGTAGAATGTCCGTGCCTTGCGGCACAACATTTCGGGCAGCCGCAGACCCTTGGGTCGCAATCAAATCTTGTCCAGTTCGCCTCATCGGGAACCCGCGCGCCGGGATTCGCATGTCAGGAGGTTGGGATGGAGAAGCTGCAAATCAAGTACAGGACGGCGGGTAAGGCGCTTGCGCCTCGTCCCATTCGAATGCCGGTCCCCGGCTGGGGCGGATCGCCCGACAAGAAAAAGGAAAACGGGTCCGTCCCGCAGCCCTGGCATTGCCCGCCTCTCGTCGAAGGAGCGACTTACGGCGTCGAACTCGTTTACCACTACGACACCGAATGCCACGTCATCAACGATAACGGACAGACCCGAATCGAGTGGGATTATGCCAGGGAACCCGGCGGCGTGACGGGCATCGACGATTTCACCCTCTCCGATCCACGGCCCTCAAACGTTTATATGTTCGCGACTTCGGTGCACCTGCAGGCGCCGCCCGGATACGTCCTGCGCACACAGCCGCATCCCCGTTGCTTTTTCCCATTCGACACCGGCACCGTCCCACACGCCCTGATCGCCCATGTGCAATCCGAATGGTGGCCCAAGAAGCTCTTCGTCGCATTCCAAGCGCCTCGACCCGGCCAGCGCCATATTTTCCGCAAGGGCGAGCCGTACGCGCAAATCCTGTTCGTCCCTCGTCGTATGACCTACGAGATGACGAAAATGGAGCCCGAAGAGGCGCGGGAATGGAACGACTTGGAAACCAACATCAAGGCCGCAAGGTCGTACATCGCCAAGAACGTCTGGCACAGCCCGTCGGGCAGTGACTTCAACGACCATTACAATGTGCTCGCCCGCACCTTCGCGCGGGAGGGCGTTGCCGGCGTGAAACAAGTCGTCGACCAGGCCGTGGAACGCATGCGGCAGGCTGTGCCCAACGACCTGCCCGTTTCCGAACTCCTGAAGCTGGCTTCCCGGCACCGCAAAGAGGGCAAATACGTCGAGGCAAGAGACGTCTATTTCCTCATCCGCCGACTCGACCCCACTAACGTGGAGGCGGTGAGCGAACTGGCGCACCTCGCCGCGTCCATTGGCTTAATGGCGATTGCCCACGCGGGCATGTCGCAGGCGGTGGCGATGCAGCCCCGGTCGGCGGCTTACCGCGCGGACCTGGGCGAGGTCCTTCGGAGAATGGGCCGGTTTGACGAAGCGGAAGCCGCGCTCCGGGCATCGTTGGAGCTTAACTCCACTGACCCGCAGGTCATGAGCAACCTTGGCCTGACCCTGGCGCAAAAAGGGCGGGCGGCGGAAGGCTTGCAAGCTTGTCAGGCCGCCCTCGCATTGGATAGCAATTTGCCCGTGGTCCACCTGCGGATGGGATCGATCCTGGCCCAGCTACGCCAACACGAGCAAGCGCGCGAATCGTATTCCTCGGCACTTGCCTTGGATCCGGGCTTCACCGATGCATCTCGTGCGATGGCCGAGTTGCCCGCCAACGGGCACCAAGCGACACCCGCCCTCTCACTTTGGCTTCAATCGCATGACGCCAAAGCCCGTCCGCCAAAGCAGGCCGAACACACTTTTGGC
Organism: Phycisphaerales bacterium; assembly: GCA_028288945.1. Classification (GTDB taxonomy): domain Bacteria; phylum Planctomycetota; class Phycisphaerae; order Tepidisphaerales; family Tepidisphaeraceae; genus RYN-428. Next base: position 4,575 of record JAQGHH010000559.1, on the reverse strand, counting down.
GAACGGGTGCAAGGCTGATTTATCTCGCGACACGCCCGCGGCGATGATGCATTCCCGCGCGGTGCGCCGGCCGTCGATCCGTGAGATCGTTGCCGCCTGCGCCTCACTAAGCAGGATCGGCGGCAGCCCCTCGCGCACCATCGCCCACGCCGGCCGTCCGTCCGGCCAGGCCCCTTTCGCCAGTCGCCCCGCGAACATGGGCACGCAATCCAGCAGCGCCTCCGAATCCCAGGGGGTGCGGTAGGTCGCCGGATCGCGGTCGGCCCGGCACGCGTGGAAATGGTGAATCCCCAGCGCCCCCAACGCCAGTTCCATCGCCTGCCACATTTCGCGCTCGGGCAGCCGTTCGATCCGCTCGCGCAGGAGCGGCGCGCCCGCGAACAGACCTTCAGGATGGTAATGAAGATTCTGATCCCACCCCTGAAATGACAGCCCGGCATTCTCCACGAGGTCGAGGCAATCCCTCACCGAATATGCGATATCCCGGCGATGCAGGAAGGTGTCCACAATCCCCGCATCATCCTTCAGATCCGTGGCCACGCGAAGGTAGAACTGCAGCGGGTGATTGGCCGGCAACGCGCCGAGCGTCTGTTTTACGACGGCCACGTCCTCGGGCTCCTGTTCGAGTCCGACGATTCGGAACAACTCCTGGAAAGGATAAACCTGCGCCCTGCCGTACTTGCCGTAGACCATGAGGGCGATCACACCGTTGGGCCGCAGAACCTCCCCGATCGCCCGCAACCCGGCGACCGGGTCCGGAAGATGGTGCAGCACGCCGTGGCACGCTACGTAGTCGAACGTCGCACCGAGCCGTGCGATCTCCTCGATCGGGCATTGATGAAGCGTGAGGTTGGAAAGATTGTGCCGCTCTTTGAGCCGCTGCTCGTGAGCGAGTGAAGCCCGGCTGATGTCCACGCCCACCACCCGACAGCGCGGGTTCAGATGTGCGTAGCAAGCTCCCGCCATCGTCCCGCAGCCGGCGACCAGTACGTCCAGGTCCTCGCGGACGTTGTCGGCGGGCCAGTAGATGGGCGCCAGATTGGAAAGCACGCCAAAGCTCTTCACGTAGCGTGCGAGCGACGGATCGCCTAGATCGTCCACCGGTGCCGGGTACGACCACCTCTCGTATTGTGCGACTACGGAGTCAGACTCCGTATACGTATGTGCTGCCGACATGTCCAAACCTCCCCGAAGCTGCAAACGAAATGAAGAACGATTTGTCGACGCCCATCATAACAGAAATAGATTGCCAAAGCACGACCATACGGCATTTGTGTCATCGCCGAAAAGCAGCGGCCCCGCAGAAGGCTGCGGGGCGGGCTCCGATCAAGTTTTCAGGCGATCGGTCGGCAAGGCCGCATTCACGGTTTGCGTCGGCGGCCGAGCAACCCAAGGGAAGCCAAGCCCGTCATCGCGAAGGAGGCCGGTTCAGGGACGGCTGTCGCATATTTGTACGCGATGATCCCGTTATTGGTGTCCAGTGCGATCTGAGATCTGAAATTTGAGATCCCTCTTCCGCTCTCCGCCTCCCCTTGCGTTCCCGCGTCCCCTCCCCGAAACTCCCCTCCAAATGAAGCTCGCCTTTTCCACCAACGCCTACACCCGCTTCCCCCTGACCGATGCCCTCTTTGGCATCAAGGCGGCGGGCTTCGAAGGCGTGGAAATCCTCGCGGATGTGCCGCACGCCTACCCGCCGCACATCACCCCGCAACTCACCGCCTCGGTCGTCAAAGCCCTCGACCAGACCGGTCTCACCGTCAGCAATATCAACTGCAACTGCTCCTTCGGCTACTGGAAGGACGCCCCCCCCGAACCCTACTTCGAGCCGAGCCTCATCAGCCCCAACCCCACCCATCGCGCCGACCGAACCGCGATGATCCTCAAAACCCTGGAATTCGCCCGGCAGGTAGGGGCCCGGAACGTCAGCATCACCAGCGGCCGCACCCTCGGCGGCATGCCCCCGGCCCTGGCCACCAAGCAGTTTGCCGACTCGATCCGGCCGATCCTCGACCGGGCCGACGCTCTGGGCGTCAACGTCGGCATCGAATGTGAACCCGGGCTATTTCTGGAATACGTGGCCGAGCTGCGCGATTGGATCGATCGGCTCGCCCACCCCCGATTCGGCGCGAATCTCGACATCGGACATAGTGTCGTAATCGGCGAATCGATTCCCGACGCGGTGCAAACCCTGGAGGGGCGAATCTGGAACTTGCATGTGGAAGACCTGCCTGGCCGCAAGCACTACCACATGATCCCCGGCGAAGGCAATTTAGACTGGGACGCCCTGAAGACCGCGTTGGCGGGCATTCACTACGATCGCTTTTTGACCGTCGAGCTATACACCCACACCGAGCACCCCCAGCAGGCGGCGGAGAAGAGTTTCCAGTTCCTAAGACGTAAGTTTCAGGATTAAAGGGTGATACGTCAAATGTGATGAGCCTGCCAAGGCCGCGTCTCATTAAGCCGCGTACTTACGACTCATTTGCCTGCGTCGCCCGGCTTCGATTCCCCAGTCGCTTCCCACTTTCCCACGGGACATTTCTCGTCGGCGTTTGCCGTTTTCGCGGCCAGGACACACTTGCACACCCTACACCGCCTGACGCCGAGAGTTACAACCACTTCCGGGCATGCCGCGCAGATCGCCAGTCGGCGGGCAATCGTTGCATCTTCCGCGCGATTGATCCGCAGCGCCGCCTTCGCCAACCCCGTCACCCCGTGCGCAATCTGACCCGAAATCGATGGTTCTGGCTTTACAAACTTCCCCAGCGGGCATTGCCCGGTACCGTAATGCTGGGCAATGTCCTTGCCGTCCACGGTGCAGGCACAAGGCCCCTGGCAGTTTTTCTGCCGCCGATCGCACCGCAGGCAAATCAGAATATTTGGGTCGAGTTGAGCACCCATGTCGCCTCACTTCACTCTATCCCACACCTCCCATTACGTCCAAAGACGGCACAGGTTTTGAGTCCGTCCCACGCCTCAAATCCGCCCTCTGAAACCCCTCATCCGTCGGCTCCATCTATAATGCATGGAGATGCGATAATGAATTCGCGCCCAATCCGCCACGACCGACGGGATGGTTCAACCGGCCCGAATTCTCCAAACTATTATTGCCCTATGGTGAGATCTTCGAGTCGCGATTCACGTCGCGGCGAGCGGAAAAATTGTGAAAACAGGTAATAATTCGGCAGTTTCTGCGTACTCCCGTTGACATATATGCCGCAAGAAGATTTTGCTTTTTTTTTGTTGCGTTGCATCACCACTGTGGGGTATGCTAACGCCACTGTCAGTTCTGTACCCAAGCCTTTCGACTCTCGGGCGAGTCATGGGGTAGGAGCTGATAGGGAGCCTTGGCGAGGTTCGGCGAGAGGGCATTTCTGATTAAGTGCTTGACTAAATTGGTTACTACTTCCGGCGTGGCTCGTAGCTATCCCGGTTGTTAAATCGTCGGTTGCGTTCTGACATTACGAGAACTCTGTGATGAGGCCGGTCTATCCCGGCTCGCGCTGCGTTCTCCCGGGTTGTTGCCGCATCGGCGCAACCCAGTTTTCACATCCTTGATCGGAGGAAGCGATGCAGCGTCGGAGAAAATCCACCACGTCAGTTTCGGCCCGGACCACTCGCGCGTCCCGCGCCTTGCAACTCGATGCCGTCCGCCGCGCCAGCCGCGCGACCCTCGAGCACCTCGAAAATCGCCAAATGCTCTCGATCAGCCCCACGCCCGGCGTCACGCCCGGCGAAGGCTGGTCGGCCGCGTTTTATCATGACCAGGGCGGTGGCAGCACCAACCCCACCGCCCAGGATCCCCTCGGCGACGCGCTCGCCGGCAACAGCGCCGTGCCCTTCGCCAAGAAGATCGATGCGACCATCGACTTCCAAGGCGGCCAGAATGGCACGATGGACGGCTTCCCCGCTTTCAACAACGGAGCCAACCAGTCCATCCGTTTTGATGGCTACATTCAAGCCCCGGCCAGCGGGGTCATGACCTTCTGGTCCGGTTCCGACGACGGCGTTCAGGTTTCCATCAATGAAGGTACCGACGCCAGCCCGAACTGGGTCACCGTTACACAGAGGATGAAGGACGCGCGTGGGACGGGTACCCTCGGCGGCGGCCCGTACAACGAAGCCGTCGAAGTCGATACCATCAGCGCCCCGGGCACCAACGACACGGCGAACTCCGGCCCGGCATTCCAATTCGTCGCCGGCCACCTCTATCACGTCGAACTCGCCGTGCAGAACGGTGGCGGCGGCTGGGGTGCTCACCTCGGCTGGTCCGGTTCCGCGGCCAACCTCGATGGCGCGGCCGTCGGCCAGATCATCCCTCAGAGCAGCGTCTATCTCCCGGCCCCCTCCGCGCCCGCCAATGTACTGGCCACCCCCGTCACGGGCGGCGGCATTCAGTTGACCTGGTCCGGCGGGTTCGGCCAGACCTCCACCGGCCCGGGCGGGGCGGCAACCAGCTATGTGGTCGAAAGCTCGACCAATGGTACGACGTGGAGCGCGGTCGGCGGCCCCGTTACGGCTGCGAATCATGCCGATCCCATTGCTTACTCGGTCGTCGACCCGGCAGGCACCACT
>JAQGHH010000538.1 GCA_028288945.1 Phycisphaerales bacterium | reverse complement strand
AACTGCTCTATTCCACAACCGCCTTCGAGGCCTTTCAGGTCGCCCTTAAACTGACCTTCCCTTCGCCGAACGGTTCAAGACGAACCGGCTGCGGTTCTGTAAGCAGAAGGTCCAAACATCATGAGTGTGCAACGGCTTTCGGTCAAGTCTGTGACTTTTAACGCAGCGAGTTCGACCGCTTCCGCCGTTCGAGTCGAGGACTACAGCTCCCACCCCGCCCGCCGTTCGCGGCGGATGTAGGCGTCCGCTTCCGGCGCGTTGGTTGCGCGGAGCGCCACCGAATCCCATTTCAGCTTTTTGCCCACGCGGAAGGCGACATTGCCCAGGTGGTTTGCTTCGGTCAGCAGCCCCGAGTACTGGAAATCGGCCGCCGTCGGCTTGCCGGTCTTGCATGCTTCGATCCATTCTTCGTGATGTCCGGGCGACCGCGCGATCGTCGGCGCGGGGCGCTTGAAGTCGGCGAATTCCTTCTCCGGCAGCAGCACGTGCTTGTCGTAGTCGGCCAGCAGCATCCCCTTGTCGCCGATGAACAGGCAGCCGTCGCCCCATTTGGGTATGCCGCCGGTCTTCCAGATCTCCGGCTTGTTTTCGCCCTGGTGCCAGGTGAATTTCACGGGAGGAAGCTCCCCGCGTGCGCCGTATTCGTAGGTCGCGCTCATCGACGCGGGGGCGATTTCCGGGTGCGGTGCGGGGCCGCTGGCCTCGATCGTCAGCGGCGTCTTGAGCTTGAGCGCCCAGAACGGCAGATCGTTCCAGTGGCTGCCCAGGTCGCTCATCGTGCCGTTGCCGAAATCCCACCAGCGGTACCACTTGGGGCCGGGGACGTAGACGTCGTCGTACGGGCGGTACGCCGCGGGGCCGAGCCACAGGTCCCAGTTCAATGAATCGGGCGCGGGCTTGTCGCCCTTGGGGCGGTCCGTGACATACAGAAGATCGTGGTTGCGCTTCGACGCCTCTTCGCTTTGAAGCCCCCACGCGCGGGAAACCCACACGTGCGCCTCGCGCACCGGCCCGATCGCGCCCGACTGCACGATCTCGACGACGCGGCGGTAATTCTCCGTCGCGTGGATCTGGATGCCCATCTGCGTGGCGACCTTGACCTTGGCCGCGGATTCGCGGATCTGGCGGGCTTCCCAGATGTCGTGCGTCAGCGGCTTTTCGCAGTAGACGTGCTTGTTGTGCTTGAGGGCGAGCATGGTCGCCGCGGCGTGCGTGTGCTCGCAGGTGGCGATCACGACGGCGTCGAAATCGTTGGCGTGTTCGAAGAGCTTGCGGAAATCGGAGTACTGCCTGGCGGCCGGATACCGCTTTGCCGCCCCTTCGAGCGACTTGGCGTTGACGTCGCACAGCGCGATGATGTTCTCCCCGGCGACGGAAGCCGTATCCGCCGCCCCGCGCCCGCCCGCGCCGATGACGGCGATGTTCAGCTTGTTGTTCAGGCTCTGCCCGCGCAAAAACGCCGGAGCGGCCATCGTGCCCGCGACCGCCGTAACAAGCCCCTGATTGAACCGACGACGGGTCACGCCGGCATTCGTTCGAGATTGCATGATGTCCTCAATTCCCTTTAGCCCGCGAAATCCTCCCCCTCAAAAATGCCGCTTTCCCTCGTACGATTAGTACCTCAACCCGGCCACGCCGTTATACGCCTTTGCCCTGCGACCGGAACCGTCTGACCCGATCGCTTCCCGGCCCATGTCCTCCTCCCCACTGCGACCAAGGTTAGCCGTAACGCGCAGCGGAGCGCTGTACCCAATGACAAAAAACCGGAACGGGCACGGAACCGCGCTTCCCGAACCCTTCCGTTTTCGCCAGTCGCCCGCCCCACCCCACCTCGCCTCGTCTCGTTCCAAAACCCCCTCGCCCCGCGGAAACCCTCCGCTCCCGGGCATGACCGATGCCCCTGACCGACCCCTTCCCCTGCGCATCCTCAAACCCCATTTTTGCCCCCGCGGCGGGGGTGCGTGACCGATTCTGACCGATTTTGACCGATTTAAAGGCACTTTTTATAACGAATTTGACAAATTAAATATGAAGTGCCACAGAAATAAGTCCGACGCCGCATGCGATCCATAAATATAAATACAGCAATTGTTTACAAGAATCGTGCTTGGCACCTTTTCCGCGCCCGTAGCGCTTGACGTGCGTGTTGCTGATCCAGGCCATGAGGCGGGAAAGATCGCCGTCGGCGTGCGGCCGGAGGACCAGATGCCAATGATTCGGCATCAGGCACAGCCCCAAGACCCGGCACGGCGTGCGTTCCAGCCCCTGGGCGACTATCTCGATGAAAGCTTGATAATCGCGATGCTTGTGAAAAATTTTAGCCCGGCGGTTGGCGCGGTTGATCACATGATAAACCACGCCGCCCGCCGTCAGGCGCCTTGGTCTTCCCATGGCAAGGAATCCTATCAAAACATGATGTCGATGGAAAACGTTTCAGCACCTGGCCTTATCGCGAAGGTGGCTGGCACCTTCGCCGTGGGTTGCACCTTCGCCGTGGTTGGCACCTTCGTCGTGGTTCTCGGTTTTTGGGTTTTGGGTCATTTAGGAAAAGGCACCCGGCTTTTGCCACGCTGGTGTCGGAGGCGGCGTCTGATCCGCGCAACAATGAAGCAGAACAACGTGCCTGCGGTCAGGGCACAGAACCAATAAGGGATGACGAGCCACCAATAGTGGTACATGAACTGGCCGCGGCCCGCCTGCATCCCGCCCATCCATCCCTTCCCGAATTGGAAGCCGAGCACGCCAAAATACTGCCGAGCATCAATGTACCGGTACGGCCGGATCTCGTGATAAAGCCTGAAGCTCAGCCCATCGGATTCGGGGAAAACGATCGGCACATAATTGAACCACCACATTGCCGCCACGACAAGGCAAAACAGCGGCGTCATGCCCAAGATGATTCGG
>JAQGHH010000060.1 GCA_028288945.1 Phycisphaerales bacterium | reverse complement strand
TCGACCGCCGACTGGCCGAATGGCGCGACAAGGAAATCGCCAACCGCATCCGCATCCTGAAAATCACCCTCTGGGCCAGCGTGATCGTCGGCGTCTTCTCGCTGATTTACAGCTACGTAAAAGTAGTATTCTTCCCCGACCCCACGCCCCATAGCAATCCGCCGGCCCATGTCCAACCACAGGGGCAGCCGAATCCGCCGCCACACGCCCCATAATCCAGTCCCTATCAATATGATGCTCCAAAGTTAAGCCGCTCCTCCCCCCTGCCGACCATGGGTGCAGGCACTGGGGTTTCGTACATATCGCCCCGCATCACACAAGGAGAATGAAAATGGCGAGGAGCACGAAGAAATCCGTACGGCGGATCGGGGTGGCGGTCGACAGGTTGGAGGATCGACGGCTGTTTTCGGTCAGCCTTGCCGGCGGAACAGTGATCGTCGTCGGCACCAATCAGGCGGACCACGTCACCGTCTCGCGCGACGCGGCTACGCCGGCCAAACTTGTGGTGGACCTGAACGGCGTATCGCAGTCGTTCGACGCGGCGACCGTGACGGGCTTCAACATTAACCTGCGCGCGGGCAATGACACGCTCACCTTCGACGAAACCAACGGCGCGATCGCCATTCCCGCCACCGTCTTTGGCGGCGGCGGCAATGACTCCATCGTCACGGGCAGCGGCAACGACGTCATCTACGGCGGAGCCGGCAATGACAGCGTCTCCGCCGGGGCGGGCGATGATTCGCTCTTTGGCGGCGAAGGCAAGGATTCCCTGGACGGGGGCAGCGGCGACGACGTCCTCGACGGCGGCGCGGGCAACGACTCGCTCACCGGCGGCGCGGATTCCGACACGCTCCTGGGCGGCGCGGGAAGCGACAAGCTCGCCGGGAACGGCGGCGACGACGACCTCAACGGCGGCGCGGGCAGGAACCTGGAGACCGGCGGCCTGGGCGCCGACGCCTTCGCCCTCAACACGGGCGGCAAGAACACCATCGCCGACGCCACCGCGGGCCTGGACCACACGTACAAGGCGTTCCCGGTGAACCGGATTCCGCCCACGTATGTGACGCTGTTCCACAGCACGTTCCCCAACAGCGTGCCGCTGGGATACCGCATCAACGACGACAGCTCGTTCACGATGCTCTACCGCTACAACGGGGACAACACCCAATACCACGCCTTCTTCACGTACCCCGCCGGGACGAAGGACCCGTTCGCCGACTTCACGAAGATCAACCTGATCAAGTACGAAGTCGCCCCGGACAACATCCCGCCCAACACGCTGGCGGATTTCCGCTCGAAATACCCGGACGGCGATATCAAGGAAGCCTACGCCGACCACGACGCCAACGGGAAGTTTGCGATGATCCGCATCAAGATCGGCACGCAGGACTCGGAGTGGATCCGCCAGGACTGGCTCGACGACGACGGCGGCCCGACTCCGGGGCACTAAGCGACTGATGGCGGATGTGCTGGGGCCCGCCCGGGTCCAATTCCGTCAAACGAAAAGCCGCGCGTTCCCCTGCTCGGGAGACGCGCGGCTTTCTTGTTACTGCACCTCCGGCAAATCTGGCATGCGGATCGCGCATGAGGGTAGAGGACATTGCGTGGTGAAATCTGACCCGTGCCCCCGCGTCGTCGAGCCGCCGCGGAGGGCTAGTGGAAAAAACCTCGATCGACTGCCGTAGGGTCCGCTTTAGCGGACGTTTTCGGTGCGACCTGCGTACCCACGTCCGCTAAAGCGGGCCCTACAAGAGCCGGTTTCCCCTAAGCCCTTAGTGGGAAACAACACGTGCTCCCGGTACAAATTGGGCGTGCGTGAATGGAAAACACCCTGCCACCGATGACGCCTGATCCCCCGCCGAAACCTGTGCCATCCTACGATGCGCCAAATGTTTCGAGCGGCCCCGACCGTTCAATGCGCCGCGACATCGCGGCGGCGTACGTCGCGGCGGCGGCGCGGATCGGGGCGTGGGCACTCATGTCGGCGTTCGTCTACCGCGTCGGCGGGCCGGGGCAGTTCGCGGTTCTCGCACTTGTGCGCGGGACGATCGGCATTCTTAACTACACGACCGTCGGCTTGACGCCGGCCCTTATCCGGATGTTCGCCGCGGTCAGGTCGGCGCGCGCGGGAGATGACGGCGCTGTCGCCGCTGCCTTGCCGGAGCAATTCCCGGCCCGGCTCGATGGCGCGACACCGGAGCCATTTTCATTCGACGACCGCACGATTTACGCCAGCGGCATTCTTGCAGCCCGCCTTTCGATCGCGGTGGGCTTTTGTTTGACGATCATCTATGCGGTCTGCTTCACCCGATTCCATGTCGTCCCGCAGGACTTGATCCACGATGCCCCCGGCGTGGTGCTGTGGATCGGGCTTGGCACCTTGCTGCGGCTCTACAGCGACGTCGCCGGGGCGCTGCTCCAGACGCGCGGGCGCATTGCGCTCGACAACAGGTTGTTGGCCGGGGGAGAACTGACCTGGGTTGTTGCGACGCTTATGGCATTCGCCACTTTTCGGGTCAATCCGCTGACCGCCGCGGCGATGGCTTATGTGGTCTCGGGCGTGTTTCTGACTGCCGCAAGGCGATGGGCAGTGAACCGTCTTGAGGACGGCCCGCAGGCATGGGAATCCGGCGCTGCGCGGGCCGCGGCCGTGCGGAACCTTTTCGTGTTCGGATCGCTCGTGCTGCTGGCGCAGGTCGCCGACTATCTTTACTCCCCCACCGATTTCATTCTGATCGCCCATTTCCTGGGGCCGATGGATGTGGCCGCCTACGCCCCGGCAGTCCAAATCGACTCCGGGCTGCTGATGCTCGTTATGGCGATTGCTTCCGTGCTGCTTCCGAAGGCGGCGCTGGCGCATGCGGGCGGAGCGTCGGAGGACGTCCGCCGATATTATATCCGCGGCACCCTGGCCAGCACCGCGATCCTAACGCTAGCCGCGGCGGGCGTGTGGGTGGCTTCGCCCATTTTGTTTCGCGTCTGGTTCGGACCGCACGCGCCGGCGACGCGCGCGATCCTGCCGCTGGTGCTGATCCATACCGTCCTGGGCGGGAGCAGCGCGGTGGGACGGTCGGTGCTCCTGGCGATGGGGAAAGTCAAACCCTACACGGCGGGCGTGCTGATCGCGGGGGCGACGAACGTCGTCGCAAGTTACTGCTTCGTGAAATATGCGGGTTGGGGGCTGCGGGGGATCATCTATGGGACCATTCTTGCCGTGGCCGGGCGCTGCGCGATCTGGATGCCCTGGTACGTGCTGCGCACGCTCGGGAATGACGGGCGCACGGACGCCCATTGATCCCGCGAAGGGCAGGCTCCCTCCCACGTCGTCTGCCCTTCGCGTTGTGACGGCCTGCCATCAGGCCTTCTCCTGGATCTTCTTCTCGATGTGATCCATGCCGTCCTTTGCTTTTTCCCTGGCCTTGTCCAAGTCCTGTTGGAGCTGCTTCTTCACCTCTTCATGGCTGAACCAGTGCGCGAACGCACCGGTGAAGATGGTCTTCCCCTGGCGTTCCACGTTGACCCAGAGGTAGCGGTCCTTGATCTGGCAGTCGTCGGCGAAGTAGTCGGCCTTCGCCTTGTCGATTGCCTGCGAGATCAGGTTGTGATCATTTTTGGTCGTGTTTTCCTCGATGAAGGAGCGGAAGCTGTCCTTCGAAGGCCGGGTGAAGTAAGCAGCCGCCCCGAGGGCCACGAACAACAATAGGATGATGAAGGATTTCATGACGGTTATCATAGCGGCCCGGAGCCGGGACTCACTTAGCATTCGGGGGATTTTTTCTAACCGTGCGGA
>JAQGHH010000457.1 GCA_028288945.1 Phycisphaerales bacterium | reverse complement strand
ATCCGTGTTCATCTGTGGCGAAAATTCTGCCCTCTATGCCTGGACGCGGCCGAGAAATTCGTCCACCAAATCCGCCACGCGATCGGGCGGGCGTTGCATCATAGCGAAAGCGGCGTCGGCTTGCCGCGTGCGGGATTCGGGAGAGAGATATTCCAGCGGCGAGCGGCCGCGGCAGCGGGCGAGCAGGCAGCCCAGTGTGTGGGCGACGGCGCGGGCTTCCAGGTCCGTCGCCCATGGCACGTCTGCAATCGTCTCGCGGTAAATGTGCCAATAGCTCGTTGCCGCGGCTGCGAACGCGGCGCGATGGTCGTGGAGGTGATGGGCCTTGCTGAGCAGGTGGGCCAGGGAGAAGCCCAGGTCGAAAGCGCCGTCGCCAAAGTGAATGACCTCGTGATCGAGCAGCACGAGGCGGCCGTCGTGGACGAGGATGTTTTTCGGGCTGTAATCGCCGTGGACGAGCGTCTGACGGATGGCGCGGGTGCGCTCGACCAGGGCGCGGAGGAACGGCGCGGCCTCGGGCACCTGGTCGGTGGTGTAGAGGTAATACGGCTCGAGACGCAGCGACTCGAAGAAGCTGCGGTCGTCAAACTCGCTGCCGAGCGTGTCGCGATTTTCGTAAGCACGGCGATGGACGCAGCCCAGGAGCTGGGCGAATTGCCGGACGTGTTCGGGCTGCGGGCCGTTCGCCAGCAGCAGTTCCTTCCAATTAGCGTGCGGCTGCGGCACGGCTTCCATCGCCAGGAGATTCGGTCCTGGATCGAGGAAGATCAGCCGGGTGATGGCCCCTTGCGGCGCGAGGCTGGCGAGGCGGCGCATTCCGAGGGCTTCGCGCTCGATCCGGCGCGGGTCGCTGAGCCATTCGACCTTGACGCGCAGCCGGTGGAGGGCCTGCTTGAGGACCCAGCATTCGCCGTTTTCACGCCGGACGTGCACGGTCCGGTTCGAGACGCCGCCGGCTAGGTTTGTGAATGTTGGGATCTCGTTTCGTGCGATTCGGCCGGTGTCGCGAAGATAATTCAGAAGTACGGCGTGGTCTTCGATGTCGGGCAACTGATCGGCCATGGCGGTAGATTACCGCCGCGCTGGGGGTTCGTCTCTTTTTGTGGCTGAGGTCAAAACGACATACGACCACAGATTACACAAATTTCACAGATTGAAGACAGGGGTCGTTGTGCACTCTTTCAATCTGTGAAATCTGTGGTCGAGTGGGCTTTCCGTGTGCCGGGCGGGCGTGTTCGGCGGAGCCGAACCTACGGGGTTGGGGTGGACCGTTGGAAGTTGGCGGGGCACACTTTACAAAAATGCGTTCTTAGACGTCTCGCGCTTCACCCTCACCCGTGCCCTCTCCCTGGGAGGGAGAGGGAGTGTAGATTATCCGTGATTCAAGACGGCCTCTTCGTCCGGCGCGTCGTTGTATTCGGAGGGGCGGTGGCCCAGGCCGTAACTGCGGTCGAAATGGTTTTCGCGGCCGCGGGTGACGCCGTTGACGATGACGCCGATGACGTGCGCGCCGACGCTTACCAGGCCGTCGCGGGCGAGGAGGGCCAGCTTGCGGGTGGACCGATCGGCGCGGAGCACGAGGAGCGTTACATCGCAGCTCGCGGCGATGATTCGCGCGTCCGCCGGGCCCATTACGGGCGGTGAGTCGACGATGATGTGGTCGTATTCCTCGGCGAGCAGTTCCAGCAGCTCGGAGAACATCGGGCTGTTGAGCATCTCGGCGGGGTTCCGCGGCTTGGGGCCGCAGGCGAGGAGGTCGAGGCCTTCGACCGACGTGGATTGGATCGATCGCTCCAGCGTGCCCTGGCCGCCCAGCAGGCCCGAAAGGCCCATGCGGACGTCCTTGATGCCGAAGATGTTGTTGAGCGACGGGGCCCGCAGGTCGGCGTCGATGAGCAGAACTTTTTTGCCGGCCTGGGCCATGACCGTGGCGAGGTTGGCCGCGGCCGTCGATTTGCCGTCGCCGGCGGTGGGCGAGGTGACGAGGATCGTCGTGGAGCGGTCGCGCGCCGCGCCGAGGGAGACCGAGGTGCGCACGGAGCGGTAGGCTTCCGCGATTTCGCCCGCCGGGTCTAGCGCGACTTTCATCCCGGCCACGTTCGCGCTGATTCCCGCCGGCATCTGCGGCACCGCGCCCAGCACCGTCATCGACAGCGCCGATTTGATCTCGTCTGCCGACCGCAGGCGGTCGTCCATGAAATCGCGCAGGAACCCGAGGCCGCAGCCGAGGCCCAAACCCAGGGCGAGGGCCAACCCCAGCGCCGTCGGCGGGTTCGGATGTGACGGGCGGATCGCGGGCTGCGCGCGGTCAAAAAAATCGACGTCCACCGCGATCGCGGTGCGTTGCATCTCGATCGCGCGAATTCGTGCGTCGCAACCTTCAAGCTGCTTGCGGAGCCTGTCGGCATCTTCCTTGACGCGGTCGTACTGAACCACGGCGAGGCCCGCTAGCCGGGCGGCGTCCTGTTGCTTTTCGACCTGGTCCTTCAGCTCGTCCTCGGCGGCCTGCGTGCGCTTCACCCGGCGCTCGACGGCGTCGGCGTAGGCTGCGCCGACCTGGGCCAGCTTTGCCTTGAGCCCAACGGTGGTCGGATGATCCGGGAGGTAGGTGCCGCTTCGCTCCTGCAAGAGCGTCTGGATCTGCGCGACCTGGAGACGCAGGGTTTGTTCGTCCTCCACCGCCGCAAATCCCGCGGCAGTCCCCCCGCCTTGCGAGTCGCCCGACGGCCGGTGGACGGGGCGGTAAACCTTCGCGGCTTCCTCGTAGTCGGTCCGGGCCTGGAGCATTTCCGCATGCGCGGTCTGAAGCTGCTGGGAGAGCCGCGTGAGCTGGCGCAGTGCGACGTTGTTTT
>JAQGHH010000418.1 GCA_028288945.1 Phycisphaerales bacterium | reverse complement strand
CCATGGAACCTCCCGAATCCGCGGTCGCCGGCCCGCCGGCCAGCGGGGCCGAGCCTTCGCGGAAGAGCACCATCCGCCCGTCGAGGCGCTTGGCCGACAGGCCCGGGTTCAGCCGGGCGTAATTCTTCAGTTCCGCTTCGACGAGCTGGATGGGGAGCTGGGTCTTGGCGGCGAGCTTGTCCGTGGCGATACCGCTGGTCAGCAGGTCCAATTTGTTCTGCTCGATGGCGTCGCGGATGCGCTGGTGTTTTTCCTCCTCGACCTCCGGGTCGAAGAGGTCGGCGACGGCCTTGGTCTCGGCCGGCCCGGTGGCCGTCCACCCGCCCGCGCCGTTGGGCTCGACGAGGATGACCGTCCGCTCCGCCCGCCGTTCGGCAAGCTCGTGCGCTTCGAGCGTAAATCCGCTTGTGGACGCGAGCACGACCGTGACCGGCACGCCCCCCAGCGAGGGAGGCATCGACGACAGCACCTTCTGCACTTCGCCCGGCGTCATCGGCTTGGGCTCTTCGCCAACGAGCAGGCTTCGCGTCGGCGACAGGCAGACCACCCGCATCCGCCCCACCGTTTGCTTGAAAAAGAACCACCGCGTCTGCGTCAGCGCGACTTCCAGCGATTCGCCCACCGGCATGCGGCTCTGAAGCTCGCGGTCGGGGACGTTCACGTCGCTCATCAGCCGTTTAAGGTCGATCGCCTTGTCTGACCGGCTCACGTCGCGCACGTACGCGGTAACGGCCCGGCGGCCCTGGGTGGTGTCGATGCGCAGGCGCTCATCCGCCAGCAGCTTTTCCACGTGCTGGATGATCTGCTGCTCGCGGTGGCGGTGGATCGTTGGGTCGGCGCTGTTCTTCATGCTTGTGAAGGATTATATCCGCTTTACCGCGCAACCCACAGGCCGCTAAACTCAATCACGCCCTGTCCGCTGTTCCACACCGCGTGCAGAATCGCGCCCGCGGCGGCAACGTGGCCAGGCACCGCGGGTTTCCGCACCGGCGCGACGGGATCGCCTCGATAGCCTGAGGCGCTTCGCGGCGCATCGCCACCATGTCCTTCACCCGCTTGGCTAACTCATGCCGGATGAGGTTGCCCGTGACGCTTGTATACCGCCTCTGGGCCATCCCGGCCAACACCATCGGGATTCCCCACCACGCGCCGTACACCGCCAGCATCACCGCCGTCAAAATCCAGAGCGGCCGGAACACCCCGATCGGCAGCTTGTGCCCGCGCACGGGCGGCAGGCTCTCGGCCTCGGCGACCGGATTAAACCGCGCCACGAACCGCGTCACGTCCGCCATGTGTCCGCGCACCTGAGCCCAGTGGAGCAGGTACCCGATCGAAAGCGAAACGCACCACGCCATGTAAAGTAGCTGCGCCCGCGATCCGGGCGTCGCGTCAGGCTTGCCGCAACTGTAGTAGTAAGTGCACCCGAGCAGTCCATCGACCGTGAACGGAATGAAATTGGTGAACTGAATGACGAACGCGCCCACCGTGAAGATCGCAAGCATGGCCGAGAGAATCAACGGGAGCGTCCGGAACGAAGAATCTTCCGCGGCCGCCATGAGCGGCCCAATTGCCGCCGGCCTTCGCCCGCGGGCCCGCGCCCATTCCGCCAGTTCCTGAAGCGCCTGCGATTCTTCCGTCACGTACTCGCGAAACCGCATCGGCCAAACGATCAGCGGCAGCAACCCGAACGTCGGCACGCCCAGCACGATGGTCTTGAGCAACCCCCATGAAGGAGGCGCCAACCGCCGCCTTTCCAATCGACGCACCACCAGCGCCGCCAGATCATCCTGAGCGGCCGGAGCGCCGGAAGTTGGATAGCCAGATGGAACCATAACTCTGATGCCGCGCTTTCCGTGGCACGGGCGGCCCGCGCGTGTGTCTATCTCTCTTCGTTTAGCCGCCTCGCTTGCGAGGCGTTTTCTTTTCGCTCCCGCGAAACGCGCCTCGCAAGCGAGGCGGCTAAACGAGCGAGGTCCCGGTCGGTCCTCATGGGCTCGGTTTTTCTCCCATCACTCAGCACTTCCTCAAGCTACTTTTCTCACCCGCCCGGCCTCCATGGCCTGACCACATCTCCGACAAAAACGGGCACCCGCCGGATTGTCCGCCATGCAGCGCGTCTGTGGACATCGGATCAATTGTTGCCGCGCCAAGGGCGGGCCGTACGAAACCTGGCGTGCCACGGGCGCGGTCCGCGGCCCGCTGATCGCGCGGGCGATCGTGCGGATGAGCGTCACGACCACCCACCCGCCGAAGATGATCACCGTTACCACGATGACCGCAATGAAAATCAATGTTGCGAACACCAGATGCATAATGGCGTTCCTTGCTTACGCCTGCCGGCCGCAGGATTGTAGTCATCAGGCCGGCGTCAGGTGCGACGCGAGCGTCTGTCCGCAGAAAATGCAGTAGTGGTCGGCGCCGTCGGGGTACGCGCCGCATTGCGGGCACCGCCGCACGTTTTCCACAAGCTGCACGCCGCAGTGCATGCAGAACTGGTCACTGCCGTCCACCGATTGCCGGCACTGCGGGCACTGGCGTGCCGCCTGGCGAAGTGCCGATGGAATCGGCGCATTCAACATATGGGCGTGAGGCGCCGGCCCCGTCCGCGCGTCCGGCAGGGGCGGCGGCGCGTTCGGCCCCAACGCCTTGAGGAACTCATCCGCGGAGGTGAACCGCTTATCGAGCCGCGCGTACGACCGGCGGAATGCTTCGTCGAGGCTCCGCGGAACTAGGCGATTCAAATCACTGGGGAGATCCGTCCCGGCGGGCCGCTCGCCCGTCAGCATTTCGTAGAGCATGACGCCGCAGGCGTACAGGTCGGCACGCGGGTCGACCGGCGCGCCCGTACGCTGCTCGGGCGGCATGTAATCGAGCGTGCCCGCGATTTCCCGCGCCGCGTCGGAATCGATCGACTGCGAATAAGCGATCGAGCCCATCGAAGGATTGGATGCGGCCCGGCCCAGGCCGAAGTCGGTGACCTTGATCGCGCCTTCGGCGCTGAATCCGTCGCGGAACGCGCGCTCGTGGACGAGGATGTTTTCCGGCTTCACGTCGCGGTGAACCATGTTCTGCTTGTGGGCATGGCTCAGGCCGGCGAGCACCTGCCGCATGATCGCGACGGAATCGGGAACCGACAGCGCGCGCTTCTGGATCAGCGGCCGCAGGCTGGTGCCGGGAACGTATTCCATCGCCAGGTAGGGAAGCTCCGCGTACGGGTCGAACCCGATGGCGCGGACGATGTTGGGGTGGGTGAGCCCGTGGATGGCCACGCCCTCGCGCTGGAGGTTGCGGAGGAACTGCGGGTCGGTGGGGATCTTGACGGCGACGAGCTGATCGGTCCACACGTGGTGGTGCGCCTTCCAGACCTCGCCGAACGCGCCGCTGTTGATCCTGTCCTGCAGGACGTATTCGCCGACTCGTTGATTGACGGTAGCCATCACCACTCCTTGGGCTTGAGGAGCACGGCAGTCACTGTACCTTTTCCGCGATCCAGTCGCACGCGAACAAATTATAGACCCCGGCCAGCAGCCCCGCCGCACAGAAGAACACGGTTGCCGTGGCTCCGTGGATCGCCCAGTGAAACAGCCAGCCCAGCAAAACGGCTTCGATCGCCGTGTAAAGCAGGATGAGCCCCGCCCCCGCCGCGTTACTCTCCAGCCTGGCGACCCTGCCGATCAGGAAAAAGCTAACCCACGGCACAACGATCACAACCAGCAGCCAACTGAGTATTCGCCCGGTCCCGCTCAGGAGCATCTGGCGGGTTTCCGGGTCCATCTGCCACCACGAGATGGCCACACCGATCACCGCAACGGCAACCAGCCCCGAAACGATCTTTCCACCGACGGTCTTTAGGAAGTCCATTTCTGCAAGAATTGTACCGTAACCGAAGGCGGCTGGGGGTTATAAATGCTGAGCGATCTTTTCTCCGAGGAATTCGGGAATTAACTGCCAAGTCGACAAGAAAATGCGGGGAGGGATGAACGCAGAGGCGCGGAGGCGCAGAGGAAAAACCGCGGAGAGAATTGATCGTTTGAAAACCGTGGCTGCACTCTAAGCATGCACCCGTATTTCCGTTCCTCCTTCTACCTCCGCGCCTCCGCGCCTCTGCGTTCATTCCTCCTCGCATTTCTTGGCGTCTTGGCATTCTTGGCGGTTAATCCCCGCCGCCCGACAACCGAAAGTTCCACACTTTCGCCTGCATCTTTCCGCGAATACAATCCCGCGCTTTGCTCAAAGGAGCCTTGCGAACGTGAACGAGAAAGAGAACTCTTTTCGAGTCGGCATCGTCGGCATCAGCGGCTACGGCGGGGGCGAGGCGCTGCGCCTTTGCGCATCTCACCCCAACTTTCGGGTCGTCTATGCCGCGGGAGAGAGCAGCGCCGGCCAGAAGCTCATCGAGCGATTCCCCGGCGTGCCGGCCGACCTGGGCGAAATAGCGATCGAAAAATGGGACCCGAACAAGCTCCCCGACCTTGATCTCCTCTTCGCGTCCCTCCCTTCAGGCGAATCGAAAGAGGCCCTGGCGAAAGTGCGGCCCGACACGCGCATCGTCGACATCGGCGGCGACCACCGCTTCGCCGAGGGATGGACGTACGGCCTCGCCGACGTGTGGCCAGAAAAAATCCGGGGCGCAACCCGCGTAGCGAACCCCGGCTGCTATCCCGCAGCCTCGCTGGCCGCGCTCGCTCCGCTTGTTGCAAACAAGCTGGTCGATCCCGCAGGCATCATCATCGACGCCAAGAGCGGCGTCAGCGGCGCAGGCCGCGGGGGCGGCGGGACGTTCGGCTATGCGGAAGTGAACGAAGACGTTTCCGCGTACGCGCTGCTTAAGCACGCGCATGTGCCGGAGATGACCAAGGCGCTCTCGCAGCTTGCGGGTGCGAGCGTAGGGCTGACGTTTACGCCGCATCTGGTGCCGATGACACGGGGAATTCTCTCGACCTGTTATGCGCGTGGGAAGGTGACTACCGGGCAGTGTACGGAAGCGGCACGAGAATTTTACAAGGGCCGGCCGTTCGTGCGCGTTCTCGACAAACCGCCTCACAGCAAATGGGCCACGGGATCCAACCTGGTCTACGTCTCCTACGCGGCCGACCCCGATCGCGGGATCGCGATCGCGATCGGCGCAATCGACAACCTCGGCAAAGGCGCCGCGGGGCAGGCTGTGCAGAATGCGAATCTGATGCTGGGGCTGGATGAGAGTGCGGGGCTGGGCGGCGCGCCGTTGTGGCCTTGAGCGTTGTAATTGCCCGTCAAACTCAACCGTTTAGCCGCCCCGCTTGCCTGTGGTGAGCGGAGTCGAACCGGGGGGCGCGTTTCGTGAAAGCGAAAGAAAAACGCCCCGCAAGCGGGGCGGCTAAACAAAGGCTCAGCCCGATCAGGCTTTGGTGGCGCGAGGAGGAAGAAGAGGAACGTAGCGCCCGATGGGATTTGCAGGGCGCGGGGAGTAATCCGCGCACAGCGCGCATTCTTTTACTAACAGCCCAGTGCTCGTCCGCTAAAGCGGACCCTACTTGGCCGTACTCGCGACCGCGTCGTTGCGGCGCAGGTTTGTCGCTAAAAACTCGCGGATCAGGCTGACCCTTCTGGGCTCGAAATAGGTGACGCGCTCGGAGCCCGGCGGGAGCATGAGCGTCGGGCGGAGCTGCGTGAGTCCGGCGAAGCGCTCGAGGTTCACGTCGTCTGCCGTCACGTGATACGAAAGCTCAAACGCCCATTTGCACGCGGGCCGCAGCCAGGCCATCCACGCCTGGTGCGGGCCGATGCGCTGGGCGACGGCGTCGTTGGCCGAGGACACCGCGTCGGCGATCACCAGCGCCGCGATCTGCGGGTCGTGCTCGGCGGCTAACAACGCCGCGGTCGCGCCCGTGCCCAATCCCAACACCGCCACGCGGTCGGGATCGACGGACGCCCGGTGGCGGAGCATTTCCACGGCGGCCTTTACGTCCGCCGACTCGTTGATGCCGAATGTCTGGCCGGCCGGCCGGCCGTTGCCCGCGCCGCGCAGGCCGATGACGAGGATGACCATCCCTTCATCGTGCAACGGCGCGATGAGCGGAAGGACCTGCTGTTGCGTTTGTCCGAAGTCGTGAACGAGGACGATCGCCGGGCGGCGCGTGCGGAGGAAGCGGTCTTTTTCTTCGAGCACCCGGTGGGCATCCACCGCGGGGATCAGCCAGCCCGTGAGGAGGGTGCCGTCTTCGCTGGCGAGATTGACCGGATCGTAATAGACGCCCTGGGAATTAGGGTCGCTGACGAGTGGCGGCGGGGTCGGGTGCGTGCCCGCGTAGACGAGCATGACCGCCGTCGCGGCGAGGATCAGAGGCAGGAAGATGAACTGCCGCACCGCAACGCCCAGCACGTAGGTCAGGGGCCTGATGGGCCGAGGCGCGCGGATCGAGAACGGCCGGCTCACCAGCGTGCGGCCGCACCATTTCAGGACGGGCAGGACCCAGTTCTTCCACGGGTGCGTGTGCCGCCTGGCCCGGGGTTTCTCAAGAAACGTCGGGTCCATCACGGGACGTTGCATGCCGATCACTTCCGGCTTAGCGCTCATGAGCCAACCGTACGATATCCGGCGGACCGGTGGGGCAAGGCGGGCAAAGTTTTTCGACAGCCCGGTCCAGTTATCGATCATCAGACATGCAGTCCCGCGACGGGCGCGGCCCGATAATGATCCGACCTTCAGTGGTGCCGTCCGTCAGCCGAAGTGATTTGAGTGGCGTTCGGCGGGGTTCCCCCCGCGCCCGCCTTGACCTGCACGACCCTGAAACGTAGGTTAGCTTATGAAGAGAAGTTGCTTTAGCCGACGGGTGGTTCCCTGGAATGGGGAAGGCGTTGGCGCTACATTCGCAACGGGGGCGGGCGGTTCGGAGAATCGTCCGATGGGCATTGCCGGCCGCACGTCCTTGCGGACGTCGGCGGGCCTTAAAAGTGAGGTCATGGATGGCCAAAGGTAAGCACGCCGCAGCATTGTTCGAAGTCATTCACGGGAATAAGAACATCGACACCCGGGGCGGCAGCGCCCTGCGCACGCCCAAGTGGTGGTTCAAAGGCCGCCCGGACGCCGAGGTTCCGGCCCCGCCGGCCCTGGAGCCGCCGCAACCTTCGACCCCCGTACGCTCGGGATATGTCGCGCCGCGCATCGCGGCCGTGGAGGAGACGGCCCCCGCTCCTGTTGCGCAGCCCCGCGCTGCGCGTGAACCGGCGGCGACATCGTCCCGCCCCGTCGGCCGTTCGGGCGGGCAGGTGAAATTCGATGGCGACCGGCATGAAGTCACCATGCGCGTCCGCTATACGACCGCGATCGTGAGCGGCTTCGCCGTTCTGGTGGCGCTGGGGCTTTCGTACGTCATCGGTCGTCACATGGCCGGCGGCCCCGAGACGGCGTCCGCCTCCCGCGCCGTCGCCCCGGAGAACGCGGTGGATCAGGTCCCGCATACGCCCATCAAATCCAGCGCCCTGGATGTCCCCCGCCATCCCAAGCCCCAGAGCCCAAGCACTGCCACGCCGCGTGTCTCGGAGAGCACCAGGCCGCGTGATCCCGTCCAAGGCAACGGACCGGGAGGCAACACCGGTCGCCTTGGCACGCCTCCGCCCCCCGCCGTCGCAATGGATGGTCCGCGGGTCGCCGGTCTGAATTATGTCATCGCGCAAAGCTATCCCGATGTGAAGTTCGCCAACGAGGCGCGCGACTTCCTGGTGAAAAACGGCATCGGCTGCACGGTGGTGCAAGGCCCCAAGGATTTCACACACGAAGACTGGTTCAGTGTCGTCGGAACCCGGGGCTTCGAGCGTATTCACACCCCCGAGTGCACGGCGTACGTGAAGGCGATCGAGAATTTCAACGAACGCTTCGCCGGCACGTCTAAGTTCAAGCGGTTGGATCCGCACATGTATCGGTGGAAGTAGGCGGTCGAATCGCAGCCACTCGGAAGCACACTTACGCCGCTTGGGATTCCTCGAACTGACGGCCCGTCAGTTCGAGGAATCCCAAGCGGCGTCTTTACGCGCTGTATCGATTCCCCGTCTGCCTCCCTCCCGCGCCGCCTCGGTCGCTGACCTCTCTGGCAATTCTTGCTGCCCATAGTTCTTGCGAAAAATTCTGATAGGATCGGGCTCAGCACTTTCTTAAAGGGAATTCAATGAAACAGCGCAGGGGTTTTACGCTCGTCGAGCTTCTCGTCGTCATCGGAATCATCGCCGTGCTAATCGCCATCCTGCTGCCCGCCCTGCAAGCCGCACGAAAGCAGGCGCTGCGTATTAAGTGCGAGAGCAACCTGCGCAATCTCGTGATGGCGGTGGAGATGTACGTCAACGAAAACAAGACCCGCCTCCCCTACCCGAACTGGGCAAGCTCTCCGACCGACACCAACGTGTACCGTCTGGGCTGGCTTTTTGCAGCGCCCTGCACGTCGAACAACCCCGGCCCCAACGAGATGGAGGGCGGCTCGGTTTACCCGTATCTCAGGAACCACGACGTCTATCACTGCCCGCTGTTTGATCCGGCCCGTGCCGTCGGAACGCAATCCCTCACGAGCTACCTGATGAATGGCGCGGTCTGCGGCTACGGGTTTCTCGGAAACCCTAGCAACTGGGCCCCCAGCTATAAGATCGTGCAGTTCCATCCCAACGACATTCTTTTCTGGGAAGCGGACGAGTCGCGCGCGAGCACCGACTCCTGGAACGACGGGAGTAGTTACCCGTACGAAGTCGGGCTCACCACCCGCCACGGAAAAGGGGCGGGGGTCGGGTGCATGGACGGGCATGTCGAATGGATGTCGGCCGAAGAGTTTGGCGTCGAGCAAAACACCGCCGGCCGAAGCCGCCTCTGGTGTAATCCGGCAATACCCAACGGGCATTATTAGGATTAAAGGGTTCAAGGGTTCAAAGTTCAAGACGCGGCGATGCAGGGTGATCGGGATCTCTGGAACCCTTGAACTCTTGAACCCCTTCAACCCTTGAACCTTTGCCTTCCCCCCGCTGGCCTTTCGGGTTGACGCTGGTTAGAATGGTCGCGGGCCTAGCAGGCGACGGAGGGTCGTCAATGATCTCCTCCCGGCCAACTGAACGATTAGACGCTGCCGCGGCAGTCGCGGCGGACCAGGGAAGGTTCAGGCGGGCAAATGAATCACAACAGTGGCGCAATCTCGCCGTCGGCGGCCGCAATCGGTCCGGCTGGCGGTCTCTTCTCTCCTTCCCTGAACGCCAACGTTCTGGTCCTCAATAAGTTCTATCAAGCCATCCGGGTCATCAACGTCCGCCGGGCCTTTTCGCTGCTTTGCCGCGAACTGGCCGAGGTGATCCATATCGAGACGGACGACAAGGGACACAGCCGCTGGCAGAACCTCAATTTCACCGACTGGCAGGAACTGTCGGCGCTGAAGAAGGAATTCGAGCCCGACGGGTTCGACTGGATCCACACGGTCCGCTTTCAGGTGGCCGTCCCGCGGATCATCCGGCTGCTCGGCTACGACAAGCTCCCCCGGCAGGAAGTGAAATTCAACCGGCGCAACATCTACGCCCGCGACGGCAGCAAGTGCCAGTACTGCGGGAAGAAGATGCCGACGACCGACCTGTCGCTGGACCACGTTGTCCCCAAGAGCCAGGGCGGCAAGAGCACGTGGGACAACATTGTCTGCTGCTGCATCAAGTGCAACGTAAAGAAGGGCGGCCGCACCCCGGACCAGGCCCACATGCACCTGATCACCAAGCCGATCAAGCCCAAGCGCAGCCCGGTCATCAACATCCGCCTGGCGGATGACCGGTATTCGAGTTGGAAACAGTTTTTGGATGATGCGTACTGGACGGTGGAGTTGAAATAGGCCGCCGGTACGACAAGCGATGAAATGCGCCGCGGGCCCCGTCTTCACCAGACGGGGCCCGCAGTGTTTACTCGCCTGCCACATTTTGGAACATCGGCCGGGCGCTGTGTACAGTGATTCAGGCAAACATCACGGAGGTTTCATGGCGGATGCGGCACGTCGAAAAGAGAAGCAGCGGCTCAAGCGCAAGCAGAAGCAAATCGCTGCCCGAAAGTCCGCCGCGGTGACGGCATTGCAAAAGATCGCGTCCGCCGGTGGAACGCTCGAATGCTGGGTGAATGACCGCTGGCAGGATCAGGGGATGGCGGGCCTCTTCGTGCTCGGCCACACCGCCGGCGGGCGTCACGCCTTCGCGGGGTTTCTCATAGACGTCTGGTGCGTGGGGCTCAAAGACGCGTGGGGACAGGCGGAGATCAGCCGGGCTGAATTTATGGAGCGACTTTTCAAACCCTGGTCGCAGCGCATGCACCCGTACAAGCTCGAGGTCCCGGAGGCCCGGCGCCTCGTGGCCGCCGGCGTGCGATTCGCCCGACAGAACGGTTTCCGGCTGCCGAACGGGTGGGAGAAGTGGGCCTCAATCCTCGGCGACCTGGGCGACGTGGCTTCCGCCGACCTCACCGGATTTACCAAGGACGGCAAACTGCTCTACATCGGCAACCCCGAATTCCTGAGGCAGCGCCTGGTCGGCTGCACGGTTGAAGAGTTCTTCAGCCGGCCGGGTCAGGAATGGATCTCGCCGCCCGAAGACCTCCCGTTCTCCTGGGCGGACGTCGATGAAGACGACGAGCTGTGGGATGCGGCGAACACCGGGGTGGAGGACGACGAGGAAGACGGCATTGACGCCGAAGAGGCGGAGGCCTCAATCCAGCGGGTGGTCGGACGAACAACCCAGGCGGTTCGCCAGTGGTGTGAGTCCAACGGCGTCGCCCCGCACCCTCGCATGGAGGACGCAGCCGCGATCGTCCTGGTGAACGTCCTGTCGCAACCTCTTCCCGGCGACGCCGCCAGTCGCGACGCCATCCTCGAAGAAACATTGAAACAGGAACCACCCGAGACGCGCGAAGATCTCCGCGCCGCCATCGATCAAATTGCCGCGTGCCTGGGGTCGTACAAGTCACCCGCCGAGGCGTTCAAAAGTCTTGGAATCGGG
>JAQGHH010000404.1 GCA_028288945.1 Phycisphaerales bacterium | reverse complement strand
TAATGCCATTGCGCGGGCTTCTCTTCCGACGTCGCGACGATCACCTTGGGCTCGGGGAATTGTTCGATGTGGCCGGAATTGATTGCGGCCATCCGTTGCACGTCCGGCTTCACCACCTGTCGGTCATAGGTGAGCAGGCCGTTCATTTCAGTTTCGACGTCCGTGATCTGCGTGTAGATGACGGCGTTGAGGCCGCGGTCCTTGAGGCGCCACGCCTTGGCGAGCATGCGTTCATATGCGGACGTGAGCTGCTCGGGCCCGCCCACGCCGCGATAGCTCCAGGACTTGCTTGACCAGGTATGCCCTTCGATGCCCAGCCCCAGCCCGCCGAACTCGCCGAGCACTGCCGCCCGCGACTCTTCGGGCTTGGGCATCGACGGGTCGGGGTAGTGGTGCATGTCGACGATGTCGCCGACGTTCATGTCAGTCCAGCCGCTGGCGTTGCTCACGAGGCGGGTCGGGTCCATTTCCTTCACGGCCGCGGTGAGTCGCGGGACATCGTGCTCGCCCCACCCTTCGTTGAAGACGACCCACATCACGATCGAAGGATGGTTCCGGCGGCTCTCGATCATCCGTCGAAGCTCGCGCTCGAACTGCTTGGCCTGCGCGTCATCCGGCTTATCGCGCATCGACGGCATGTCCTGCCAGACAATCAGCCCGAGCTTATCGCACCAGTAATACCACCGCTCCGGCTCCACCTTCACGTGCTTGCGCGTGGCGTTGAAGCCGAGCTTTTTGGTGATCTCGATGTCGTACTTGAGTGCCTCGTCCGTGGGCGCGGTGTAAATGCCGTCCGGCCAGAATCCCTGATCGAGCGGCCCGGCTTGGAAGACGAATTTATTGTTGAGCAGGATGCGGTTGAGGCCTTTTTCATCTTTGGCCATTGAAATCTTCCGCATGCCGAAGTAACTCTCGACCGCGTCCGATTCCGCACCTTTGCACAGGAGATGCACGCGAAGCCCGTAAAGGAACGGCGAATCAGGCGACCAAAGTTTAGCGTCCGGAATCTTGAGCGTCGCTTCGAGCTCCGCGCCGTCCGATGCGGCCGACGCCTGGGTGGCCACGACCTTGTCGCCGTCCAACACTTCGATCTGGCCGAGCGTCAGCCGGTCCCCGATGCCCTTGACGATCACTTTCACGGTGCCGTGATCGATGTCGGGCTCGGCGCGAATGTTTTCGATAAAGCCTTTGTCGACGGGTTCGATCCAGACGGTCTGCCAAATGCCGCTGGCGGGCGTGTAGAAGATTCCGCCGGGCTTCATGGTCAGTTTGCCGCGGGCATGGTTGCCCTCATCAGGCGTATCGATCGCATTAACAATCAGTTCCTGCGGGCCTTCGGGATTGAGGAAGCGGGTGACGTCGAAACCATAGGCGTCGTAGCCGCCTTTATGCGTCCCCAGGCGCCGGCCGTTGAAGTAAACGGTTGATTCCCAATTGACGGCGTCGAGGTGCAGCAGCACGTGTTTGCCGGCCCAGTCCTTGGGGACCTCGAACGTCCGCCGATACCACATGCGGTCTTCGTGCCGCATGATTCCCGAAAGGGACGATTCGATCGGGTAAGGCACGAGCACCTGTTCCGCGAGGTCCTTCCCCGTCGGCGGCTGCTCCCCTTCTTTGGCCGCGGCGAACTGCCATACGCCGTTGAGACTCATCCACTGCTTGCGGACCATCTGCGGCCGCGGGTATTCGGGTAACGCGTTGGCCGGGGTGACGTCCTTCGCCCAACGCGTTTTGAGCGGGCCGTCGCTTTGCTTCCAGGTGGCGTCCGCGCCTTGGGTTGATTCAACAGTAGAGGTAACTAACAAGAGAATGGCGCAGGCGAGTAAAGAGCGGTGCGGTGAGGTTCTCATGGGGATTGTTCTACTCCAACCATCGAATCCAGGAAACAGCGTGCGAGGGGGATAAGCAGGCTGTCTTCAAAAATTTGCGGTGGGAAACATCAACTGACCTGTCCGACGCGGGTAAGGAAAGTGATCACTTCACCATCGAAAGGGCCGACACATGATTTCAGTTCCAAGGATCAATCTGCGGGTCAATTGGGGACGAAACGTCTTTGCAATACTGACGCTCGCGGCCTGTGCCGGAGCCTCGGCTGCGCCGGTGACGATGGAGTCATTGAAGTGGTACACGCCCGACCGCGATTTCAAGCCGATCGAACCGGCGGCGTGGGTGTATGAAGGCGTGCAGAAGGCGTTTGCCGGGGATTTCGCGAATCCCAAATCGCTGCCGTACGTCGATGAGCTTGCGGCGGCGGGCGTGACGGTGATCCACACGGGCGGGCCGGGGGCTTATTACCCGTTGCGGCGCGATGGCGGGACCGGCACAGAGGCCAAAGAACGCGCGCTGTTTCAAACCGCATTCGACCGCATCCGCGGCCACGGCATGCGGATCGTCATCGGCGTATCTCCTTATGCGCCGCCGGAGATGGTCACGCAGCATCCGGAGTGGCGGCTCAAGTATTCGCCGAACGAAAAACCGCTCGATACGAAAGTCGACCTCACGCGGCCGGAGAATGCGGCCCTGCGCAGCTTGAGCCTCAACACGCCCTACGGCGATTACCTGATTGAAAACCTCGCGGAGATCTTCCAAGACTTCAAAGTGGACGGCATCTCGTTCGACGGGAACTATCACCCCACGATCAACTACACGCCCTATGACATGGAGCTGTACCGGAAGGAAACCGGCCGCGAGTTCCCGGCGAAGATCGATCTGGCGAGCGATGACTACAAGGTCTACCTGCTGTGGGCGGACACGAAGCTGGAGAATTGGTATCGCAAACTGCACGAGCGCCTGCGGCAGGTCAACCCGCAGGCGGCGGTTTATACGTGGACGACCAACGCCGGGCGCTACGGCCATTTTCTGACCAGCCCGCGCGTCATGTCGGCGCGGATGAACCTGCTGTTCGACTCTCCCGTGCAGGAGTGGTGGCTGGACGAGGTGAATCTGGGGGCGAGCGTCGTGCCGGCGTTCGGGGCCGCGTACGTCCGCGCGGTGACCGGCGGGCGCACGGGGGCGAGCGAGCCGTACATCATGTCGCGCGGCAATCCGTACAGCGCCTCGGGTTTTCCGCGCCATGAGCTGTTTGTGCGGTGCATGATGGCGATGACCAACGGCTGCATCACGCCGATTGCGGTGCCCACCGCGGCGGGCAAGGAGGCGGGAGATCAGACACTGATGGAAAT
>JAQGHH010000030.1 GCA_028288945.1 Phycisphaerales bacterium | reverse complement strand
CCTCCACCCCCGCCGACTACCGTTATCTGCAAAGCCACGAGTGGCATCATCTCGAAGGCGACACCGTCACCATTGGCATCACGCAGTTCGCCGCGGATGAGCTGACGGACATCACGTACGTCGCGCTGCCGAAGGTCGGCACCAAGCTCGAGGCCGGCAAGCGGTTCGGCGAGATTGAATCGGTGAAGGCGACCAGCGACCTTTACAGCGGCGTCAGCGGCACCGTTACGGCCATCAACGAAGATCTCACCAAGAACCCGAGCCTCGTCAACACCGACCCCTACAAGGGCGGCTGGATGATCAAGGTCAAGGCGAGCAACCCGGCAGAAGTGCAGGGGCTGCTGGCGGTGGACGATTATCTGAAGAAAACCGGGCACTGATCGCGTGCGTATGATCCGATAACGGGAGTGGCGAAGTTCGCCGTTGCCGCTTCGGTTACGACGCCGATAAGGACGGGCAGAAACGAGGGCGGCCGCGAGGTCGCCCTTTGATTGTTGAATGGCTTCGATAGCCAGGAGTGCGGGGCACAGAGTCCACAGAGGCGGAAGACAAAGCATTCGCCTTTTTTTGTGTTTTGGATTCTGTATCTGTCTCTTTCTCTGTGCTCTTTGTGGCCTCTGTGGACTCTGTGCTTATTGTGGTTGCAAGGGACGTCTAACGTTTTTGAGGGAATGCAGGCATGGACAACGGACAACTGGTTGCTGATGAAACGAAGAGTAAAGACGCATCGGCCGCCGAGGCTGACAGCGCCGTCGCGGGGCTTCTCGGGCCGAGCGACACGTTTGTCCGCCGGCACATCGGCCCCGATGCCGCCGATGTGAAGGAGATGCTCGCGCTGCTCGGCGTCGATTCCCTCGACGAACTCGTCGAACAGACCGTTCCCGCGGCCATCCGCCTCAAAAAACCCCTCAACATCGGCGAGCCCCGCGGCGAATTCGAATTGCTCCAGGAGCTCAAGCAGATCGCGTCGAAGAACAAGGTCTTCCGCTCATTCCTCGGCATGGGCTACTACGACACGATTACGCCCCCGGTGATCCAGCGCAACATCCTCGAGAACCCCGGCTGGTACACGCAGTACACCCCCTACCAGGCGGAGATCGCGCAGGGCCGGCTGGAGGCGCTGCTGAATTTTCAGACGATGGTGAGCGACCTGACCGCGCTGCCGCTGGCGAACGCGTCGCTGCTGGATGAGGCCACTGCTGCCGCCGAGGCGATGTCGATGTGCTTCCACATTGCCGGCGCGGAAGCCTCCGGCGACGCGAAGAAGACCGCGTTCTTCGTCGCCAATGACTGTCATCCGCAGACGATTGCCGTGGTGCGCACGCGGGCGAAGTCGCAAGGGATCGAGATCGAAACGGGCGATGCGAAATCCGCCGACTTCGCCTCCGGCAAGTTCTTCGGCGTGTTAGTGCAGTACCCGGCCACCGATGGCCGCATCGTGGATTATGGCGACGTGGTCGAGAAGGCGCACGCCCACGGCGCGCTGGTGGTCTACGCGACGGATCTGCTGGCGCTGACGCTCATCAAGCCGCCGGGCGAGTTTGGGGCGGACATCGCCGTGGGCTCGGCGCAGCGGTTCGGCGTCCCCATGGGCTTCGGCGGCCCGCACGCGGCGTTTATGGCTACCAAGTCCGAGCACGCCCGCAAAATGCCCGGCCGCATTGTTGGTGTCTCCAAAGACGCGCAGGGAAATCCCGCCTACCGCCTGGCCCTGCAAACCCGCGAGCAGCACATCAAGCGAGAACGCGCCACGAGCAACATCTGCACGGCACAGGTGCTGCTGGCCGTCATGGCGGGGATGTACGCGGTGTATCACGGGCCGCGGGGATTGAAGAAGATCGCCGAGCGCGTGCGTGCGCTGACGGTCGCTCTGGCTGAGGGTTTTTGGAAGCTCGGTTACGACGACACCTACGACGCGGATTTCTTCGATACAGTACATGTTCAGTTAAAGCATGGGACTGCACAGCAGGCTATCGCCGACGCGGCCAAGCGCGGCATCAACCTCAGATTCATAAGCGATCAAGTCGTGGGCATTAGTCTGGATGAGACGACGACTCCGGACGACCTCCGACGCATCTGGGAAGTTTTCACTGACAAGCCCGTCGAGTTCACCGCTGAGCAGATGCTCGGCGCTGAGTCGGCAAAGTACGACGTGGAACTCCAATCCAGTCTCGGCCGCACCAGCGACTTCCTCACCCACCCCGTCTTCAACCGCTACCACAGCGAAACCGAAATGCTCCGCTACATGCGGACGCTCGAATCACGCGACCTTTCGCTTACGCATTCGATGATCCCGCTGGGCTCGTGCACGATGAAGCTCAACGGGACCAGCGAGATGTTCCCCGTGACCTGGCCCGAGTTCGGCCGCCTGCACCCATTCGCCCCGGCGGAGCAGACCAAGGGGTATCAAAAACTCTTTAAGGATCTGGAGAAGTGGCTGGCGAACATCACGGGGTTTGCCGCGGTGTCGCTGCAGCCCAACGCCGGGTCGCAGGGTGAATACGCGGGGCTGTTGGCCATCCGAGGCTACCACGAATCCCGCGGAGACAATCGCCGCAATGTCTGCCTGATCCCCGTCTCGGCACACGG
>JAQGHH010000385.1 GCA_028288945.1 Phycisphaerales bacterium | reverse complement strand
GCAAAGTGCAATTGACGGTCGGCCCGATGCCGACGTTCCTCGTCGACATCGACGGCGCGCAGGCGCAGCTCCGGGCGAGCGTGGCCTTCGATCGCCCGCTGCTCGAATCGAGCTTCGAGCCGCACACGCGGCGCATCCGCTTCTTCAACCCCTACCGCTCGGTCCTCGCCGGCAACCTCAAGCTCAAGGCCCCGCCCGGCTGGACCCTCAATCCGCCGACCTTCGCCCTCAACCTCAACCCCGGAGAAACCTTCGACCGCGAAGTGACGATCGCCTTCCCCTACAACAGCTTCGCCGGCGCCAAGACAATCGGCTGCGAATTCACCCTGCAAGGCGAAGCGAGCGGAAGCTTCGTCGTGCCGGTGGTGCTGAACCTCGGGCTTTCCGACGTCGGGATGCAGACGCTCGCGCTGCGCGACGGCAAGGACGTGGTCGTGCAGCAGATGATCAGCAACTACGGCGAAAAGCCGATCGACTACACGGCCTTCGCAGTATGTCCGGGACAAGCCAGGCAGGAACGCTTCGTCACGGGACTAGGGCCGGGGAGGACGGTGATGAAGCGGTATCGGTTTACGGATGTGAAGCCGGGTGCGGATTTGAAGGCGAGGGTGGGGGTGAAGGAACTTTTGGGGACGAGGATTTTGAATGATGAGGTATCGGTTCAATAAGGAATTGCATGCGGTTGGGGGCTAATGCAAAGTGCAAAATGCAAAGTGCAAAAGTCAAAATCAAATGCGGGTCGATCGGACGTGCACTGTGCAAAATGCGAAAGTCAAAATGAGGAGGGCGGATGGCGCAGCAGGACATTGGCGAGCGGCTGCTGAATTTCGCGGTGCGCGTGGGGAAGGTTGTTGATGCCCTGCCGCAAACGCGAATGGGCCGGCATGTCGCGGGGCAACTCGTCCGCTGTGGAACTTCGCCCTGTGTCCCAACTACGAGGAAGCATGTGCGGCCGAGAGCCGGGCCGATTTCGTGCACAAATTACGGATCTGCTTGAAGGAACTTCGTGAAACCTGGATGTGGAGCCGATTCATCGTTAAGGCCAATTTGCTTTCCGATGACCAACTCCTACCCGTCATTGACGAAGCCGATCAGCTCCGCCGCATCATCGGCAAGTCAATCGTCACGGCCAATGCCAACTCCCCAACGCGCAAGAAGCCTTGACGACTCCTCTCGACCGCTCCTCATTTTGACTTTTACGTTTTGCATTTTGCACTTTGCATTAGTCCTAATTTCCTCTTTCCCATTGACCCTCGCGGCCATCAAAGAACTTCCGTGGCCCGCGGATAACTTCCCAATACCGTCAACTGCAAGCAGTGCATCCGCGCCTGCTCGATCGCCTTCTTCATCCCCGCATCATCCGCATGCCCTTGCGCGTCAATGAAGAAGTAGTATTCCCAATTCACCTTCTTGCTCGGTCGCTTCTCGATGTCCGTTAAATTGATCCCGTTCTCCTTGAAGACGTCGAGCACCTCGGCCAGGGCGCCCGGTTTGTGCGCGGTGGTGAACATGATGGCGGTTTTGTCGTCGCCGGTTTTTCTGGCACCTTCGCGGCCGATGACGAAGAAGCGGGTTTCGTTGTCGGGGTCGTCTTCGATGTTCTCGAAGAGGACGCGCAGGCCGTGCAACTGGCCGGCGAGCTTGCTGCCGATGGCGGCGACGCCGGGCTGTTGGGAGGCCATCTCGGCGGCCTTGCTGGTGCTCGCGGCGGGCTGCACATCGCGGTCCTTCGCCACCGCCGACAGCCACTTGCGGCACTGGCTGAACACCTCCGGCTTGGAATAAACGGCCTTGATTTCCTCCCACGGTCCGCGGGCGAGCAGGTTGTGGTGGATAGTGACCTTCACCTCGGCACAGATTTTGGCGGAGCTTTGGAGGAAGGCGTCTAGTGTGTCGACGACTCCGCCGTGCAGGCTATTTTCGACGGGGACCAGGCCGTAATCGATGTGCCCGCGGATCACCTCGTCGAACACGCTGGGAATGTCGGCAAGGGGAACGTGGGCGACGCTGCTGCCGAATTTCTGCACCGACGCGGCGTGCGAAAACGTGCCCGTCGGACCCAGAAACCCGATGCGCAGCGGTTTTTCCAGCGCAAACGAACCGCTCATCAGCTCGCGGTAAACCGCTTCGAGGCATCGGTCGGGTAGGGGGCCGCCGTTGAGGGTGCGGACTTTTTCCAGCACCATCTTCTCGCGGTCGGGTGAATAGATCGGCGCGTTGTGCTGCTGCTTGAGCTTGCCGATCTCGACGACGACCCGCGCGCGGGCGTTGAGCAAATCGACGATTTGATGGTCGAGGGCGTCGATCTGCTGACGCAGGGGCTCGAGGGCGTCATGGGCGTTGGGCGGTTGGGAGCCGGACATGCGCTCGTTTTATCGGCGAGGGGAAGAACGGTCAAACTGAGGGGGGAGATTGCAAAATGCGAAATGCAAAGTGCAAAGTGAAAATTGGAAGGGGGCTCGCGTGCATTGATAGTGTGTAGTGGCATGGGCATCCTGCCCATGGTCGTGGTACTCCGTGACGTTCGGCCGGTACCCGATCGAAGAAAGCAAGAGCGTAGCGACCTCTTCTCTTCCTTTCGGAATGACCGCAGAGCGGATAATCGCGAAGCCGCGACGAAAAGAAATGCGCCAAGGCGCGGAGAAGCCAAGTGGCCAAGGAATCCAATTCTACTGGGCTTTCTTGCGTCCTTGGTATCTCGGCGACCTATCGGGTCACAGGCGATACGCCCCGGCTCTGAAATTCACGGGAACGAATAAGGCCCGTGGAACTACGACGCAGTATGGCCAATGCGGCGGTTACCCCGCTACGGGCGGCCGCCCGCGTGACGTCACCTGTCGAACGGTGCCACGGAAATGTTGCGACGGCACCATACACCCTCCATGCTTCTCCCCTCACGCGGCTGCTCGCGTTGTGCCGATAACTCACAAGAGGCGGTCCCATGCTCCAAGAACTACTTGCGTTGCTCCCGGAGAACCTGACCCGCGTCGCGCCGGCGGTGGCGTTTGGAATCGCGGGCGGCGGGGCGATTCTGGGGATTTGCGGGGCGCGGTTTAGTCGGTCGCTGCTGACGCTCGTGATGGTGGCGGTCGGCACGTATGTCGGGATGCGGCTGCCGCAGTGGTTGAATTGGGGAATCGACCCGATGGGGCCGGCGTTTGGGGCCGCTATCGTTCTCGGGCTGGCGGGGTACGCGTTTCATCGGATGGTGGAAGGGATTTTGCTCGGCGTGGTGCTGGCTGCCGCGGCGGGGGTGGGGACTTGGCTTGCGCTCGCGCCAGGCGCGACGTGGCAGTGGCCGGGGATGGATTGGTCCGCCGGGGCGGCGGCGGGGCTGGCAAAAGTCTGGCAGTCGTTGCCTTTGGCACTTAGTAAGCCGTTCCCAATCGCCCTGGCGACGGGGCTTGGCGTTGGCGGGGTGCTCGGGGCGATCTGGCCGAAGCTCGGGCGGGTGTTGCTGTATAGCGTGGGCGGGGCAATCGTGTTTGTCGTTGCCGGGGCGATCGGTGTGGGGCATGTTTGGCCGCAATGGATGGCGACGCTTCCGGCGGATATGCCCCGGCAGGCGGGGATCTTTGCGGCTTTGGTGATTCTTTTTGCGGGGGTGCAGTGGCTGCTCCTGCCGCGGCGGGCCAACGTGCAGTCGGCGGAAAGGTCCGAGAACCGGGGGGTTGGCATACAAGGGAAACGGCGGACCGCGCGACAGCTTTCAACAATGCCGGACCTCCAGCACGCGCGGTAGCCTCTAATTGGCAAAAATTCGCAGCTCGGGGCGGGCGGGATTGAAACGCGCGAAGTTAAGTCCATCGCTCATGCGGCCGACGAAAGCCGCGTGAGTACCCAAACAGAACAAACCGTACAGACCGCGCACGCCGCGGTGTCGCAGGCCGTGGAGTCCACTCCGGGGATGTTTCAGTTCCCCGACCATTGGCCGGCCCAGGGCGACGTTTTCGCCTGGTGCCAGCAGATGGGGCCGGGCCTTGCCGCGCTGCTGGTATTACTGGGCGTGGTCTACCTGCTCTTTGGCTATAACATTTTTAAGATCCTCGTCGTGCTCAACGCCGCGGTGGCGGGGGCGCTATTGGGTATCAGCTTAGGTGACAAGACCGGGGCGGTGCTGCCGTTGGCCGTCATGGGGGCCTTCATCGCCGGAGTGGCAGCCATGCCGCTGATGAAATGGGCCGTGGCGTTCATGGGGGGGCTGTGCGGGGCGCTGCTGGGCGCGAGCTTATGGCGGACGTTTAACCTGGACCCCGGGTTCGCCTGGGCGGGGGCGGGCATGGGGCTGATCTTCTTTGGCCTGCTGACGTTTATCATCTTCCGCGGCTGCGTGATGACGTTCATGAGCCTGCAAGGCGCGGTGATGCTGGTTTTCGGGCTTTTCGGGCTGATCTTCAAGTACCAGGAAGTGAGTCCGACGGTGACACGCTTCTTCGCGGTCAAGCCGTTTTTGCTGCCGATGGTGATCCTGATCCCGACGGTGCTGGGCGTGGTGTTCCAACAGAA
>JAQGHH010000327.1 GCA_028288945.1 Phycisphaerales bacterium | reverse complement strand
CCCGGTGCAGGCGTTCGGTGCAGTAGAAGTGCTGGAAACGCACGGCGCGGAAGCCGTGATTCTGGAGCTGTTGAATCTCCGCGTAGCGCAGTTGCCGCTCGTCGGGCGTGGCGTCGGCGGGCAACGGGATAAGGCGGCGCATCACCCGGAGCGTGGCGCTGTTGGCGACCGGTTCAATAAAACACGCGACGCCGGCGGGTGATAACAGGCGGTCGATCTCGGCATAAATCGCGGGAAGAGACTGATGGAGGTGATGGAGGATCGCAAACCCGACGACGACATCGAAGCTGGCGCGGGGGTAGCCGGTGCGCCCGGCGGCACACACGTCGAACCGGATGCGGTCGGCAAGGCCGTGCGCCCGGGCGCGCTCGCGCGCCTTAACGATGGAGCCGGGTGAAAGATCGAAGGCGGTGACCTGTGCGCCGCACGCGGCAAGAAGGCAGGCGTTTTCGCCATGGCCACAGCCGTAATCGAGCACGCGCTTGCCCTTCAACGGGCACAGGAAGTCAAAGAGCGCGTCCTTGGGCGTGTTCATGACGCCCGCACGGGCGTGCCGGTAGCGCTCGATCTGGTCGTCGGGGATGACCAGCTGTTCCTCATCGAGCAACTCGGCTTCGCGGTCAAAAAAAGCCTGTTCGGTTGCCAAGCCTCTGGCTTCTTTTTCGTGCATGGTGGTTCCTTCAATTGCAGTGATCAGGCGGCGCCGCGCGGGGTCGAGGCATAAGTCACCTTGGTCCACGAACGGCCGGCGTTGCCGGTGATCCAGACCCAGAACGCTAGGAAGGCCGCTGCGTTAAGCACGACGAACGACGATGCCGCCGAGGCCAAACGCAACCGCACGCGGGAGCCACGGACGATTCCGACCAATGCCGCCGCGTAAAAGGCAAGCTGTGCGGCCAGAAGCATGCGATACCCGGCGCCCTCCAACATTCCGCCAGCGACGAGCATTCCGAGCAGCGCCCATGGCACGACAAGGCGCAGCAGCTTGTGGGAAATGAACTGGAACCAGACGGGGTTGCGCCACGGCAGCAGGGCGGCGGGCAGCCGGGCGACGAGTTGGAAGTTGCTGCTGAGCGTTCGCACCTTCCGGCGGAATTCATCACGCGGGCGCTCGGGCAGGCGGTCGAAGGCGCGGGCCTCCCCTTCGTGGACCACCCGAAACCCCTGCATCGCGACGCGCAAAGGCCAATGGACGTCGTCGAGGATCGTGCCGGGCGGGATCGGCCGGAACAACTCCGATCGCACGGCGGCAATGGCGCCGGTCAGGCCGACGGTGGAGTGCACCCGGCTCTCCTGCCGGCGGAGCCACTTTTCGAACCGCCAGTAAAGACCGACCCCGGCCATGACGCCCGGCGCGGTTTCCACGATTAGCTCGCCGCCGACCGCGCCGACCGAGGGGTCGGCGAAGTTTTGCAGGAGCATGGTGAGCGAATCGGCCGCCCAGGTCTGGCGCGTGTCGGCGAAGGCGATGACGCCGCCCCGTGCGGCGGAGCATCCGGCGTTCAGCGCCGCGGCTTTGCCGTGCCGCTCGCGTAGTTCGATGACCCGGATCGGCGGACCGTCGTGTGGCGACGCGAGTCGAGCCGCGACGGCGGTGCCGTCGGTCGAGCCGTCGGAGACGACGATCACTTCGCCATCAAGCCCCGACGTCGCGATCAACGCGGCCATCTCGCGCGCCCGTCGGGCGATCGAAGACCTCTCGTTGTGCGCCGCGATCACGACGCTTGCCGAAGTGACTCGCGATCCGGTCGGACGGATCGGCCGGCCTCTTATCGCCGCGACCGCGGCGATGAACAGCGGATAAGCGATGTAGGCGTACAGCACGCAGGCGGCGCAGAGCCAGAAGGCCATGAGCCAAAAATGGGGGTTCATGTGCATGTTGAGGATCCGTCAAAGAGGGATGCAACGTGCGGGACAAGCGCTTAGGACCGGCCATTTCCCGAGTAGCCGGTGAGACGTGGAGCAGCGAATTCATCAGCCGGCATAAGGCGGGACGGTCGCGGCGCGCGCGGCAATGGCAACTGCTCGGGGCCGGTCAGCTCCGCGAACAGCCTTTGGTAGGCGATCGCTTGTGCCGCGAAAGTGAAATGGTCGCGCACCCATCGGCGGCCGCGGTGCCCCAATTCGCAGCTCTCTGCCGGGCGGGCCAGGCAATGGCCAATTCGCTCGGCCAGCGCCGCTGAGTCGCCTGGGGGAACGAGATACCCGTTGAGGCCGTCGCGAATTGCCTCCGGCGTACCGCCGACCGCGGTTGCCACCACCGCCACGCCCGCGGCGGACGCTTCCAGCGCGACGTTGGGCAAGCCTTCGGTCAACGAGGGAAGCACGATCAGATCGGCGTGGGGAAGGAATCGATCGACGTCGTCGCGAAATCCGGCAAGCACGAATCGGCCGGCGAGGCCCGTTTCGAGAATTTGCCGCTGCAATGCCGCGTGCTGCGGACCGTCACCGAATAGCACGAAACCAGCGGAGGGGTCCGAATGAGCCACCCGGCCTGCCGCTTCGACCAGGACGTCAAACCCTTTTTCCGGGCTCAACCGGCCGGCGGCGCAAATGACCTGTCGGCAGCGGACGGGGAGCAACTCGTGAAGCTTTTGCCGGTAAGCTGCGTCGGGATCGTCGAACCGTGCAACGTGTATCGCGTTGCGTATGACAGCGACCCGCCCCTCCGGCACGCCCGCCCGGCGAACCTTCGCGGCCTGCGCTTCTGACACGCAAACCACGCGGTCCATCCAGCGCAGGGCCAGCCGGTCCAATCTTTCGTAGCACCGCACCTTGACGGTGGCCGCGGTCCACCCGCGCGAGACGGCGACTACAGGAATGCCGGCCAGGCGGGCGGCCGCCCAGCCGACGACGTCCGCCTTGTAGCCATGACAGCACAGGACATCTGCCCGCATGCTCAGGAGGTGCTCTTCGACTTCGCGCACTGCCCGCGGCAGGGTGGACGTGTTGTGTTGGAGCTCCACGGTCCCCAGGCGACAGTTTTGGGCCTGTTCGAGAAACGGGCGGCATTTTCCGCCTTCAGAAAACGAAAGGAAAACTGACCGAACCTCCGTCGGCAGGCTCGAGGCCAGTCCCAGCATCTGCCGCTCGGGCCCGCCGAAGAACGGCGAGGCTGTCAGGTGTACAACAACCATGGGTTGGGACCTTGCTTTGTACGCAGTTGCGCTGTGGGGTAAGCGAGGCCGTCGAGGATCATCGGCTTGATTGGACGGCGGCGCACGCCGTGCAACGCGCTGGGCCGACGCACCGGCAGGCATGCCCGGTGGCGCAATGTTGCCAGACTTCTTCGAGGCGGTCGGCGAGCGTGTCCCAGTCGTAGCGACTGCGGACGAGCTGACGCGCGCGCTCGGCCATTCCTGCGGCCGATGCGGGCTCTTGAATGCAGCGCACCAGCGCACCGGACACGTCGTCCACGTCGTCCGCGACGATCAACTCCCGGTCCGCCTGCACGGTCAGGCCTTCGCAGCCGATGCGCGTGGAGACCACGGGCAGGCCGGCGGCCATGGCCTCGAGGATCTTCAGCCGCGAGCCTCCGCCGATACGCAGCGGGGCGACCATCACGGCGCTGTGCGCGAGGTACGGGCGTACGTCGGAGACGTCGGCATGGAGTTCGACGCGGGAGTCTGTGCCGAGCGCCCCGGGGCGGACCCGTCGTGTCAGCCACACGGGCGGGTTGCGGCCGACGATGCAGAGCCGGGCGGTGGGCTCGCGGGCGAGCACCGCCGGGAAGATGTGGTCGAGCAACAGGCGCAGGGCGTCCAGGTTCGGCCGCCAGTCGAGGCTCCCGAGAAAGAGGATCAGCTTCGGCTGGCGGGCCTGCGTGATTTGGGAGAAGTAGTCCGTGTCCACGCCATTGTCGACCACCGAGACGTGCGACACGCCGAAGCGGTTACGGACCAGGGCGGCGTCGTCCGCGCTGACGGCGACCACGCGGTCCACGACGTCAAACATGTCCTGTTCGTAGCGCTCGAACTTCCGCCACTGCTGGCGGATGTACCACCTGCGGAGGGGGTTGGATTCGTTCTCATGGTAGCGTTGCCAGATGAGCGACTCGACATTGTGGGCCATGAAAAGCCTGCGTGCGTCGGGCCGGTTCCGCAGCGCTGACACGTAGGGCAGCCATTCAAATTGCCAGAGGTCGACGGGGTTACTCGACGCATAGGCGCGGATGACGGCGTGCACGGCCGGACTGTCGTGTGACACAACCGCGTACGGTCGTGGAGAGAAGAGATTGGCCGCGAGCCGGGCGTGCGTGGCGATCCGCGTCCGTGCGGGCGGACACCCGTCGGCAATGATCGGGTGGATGCCGTGATCGGCGAGGAATTCCTGGGCTTCGCGAGTCACACTTGAGTCGTCGCCGCTACGGCAGATGTAGGTGATGGAGTGCCGTCGGGCCATGCGCAGCATCAGATTGAGCGTGCGGATGCGGTTCCCCGCCGTGGGCGGGTAAGCGAGCGTTTCGTTGACGATGACGACGTTCATTGGTGGCCGGGTATGTCGTGGCCGGTGGGCGCGGGGGAAGTGCAAGCAAGCCGCAGCTTGCCCGTGGTGCCCCGACGACTGGCGGAACTTGGGATCGGAATCGTCGCTTAGTCTTCTTCGTACAAGGCTTGAAAGGCGCTGGCCGTCTTCGCCACGTCGTAATTTTCTTGGACGAGACGTCGACCGTGGGCGCCCATTGCGGAGGCACGCTGCGGGTCGTGGAAGAGCTCGGTCATCGCGACGGCCATCGCCTGCATGTCACGGGGCGGAACGAGACGGCCGCTGATGCCATCACGGACCACGGTCGGAATGTCGCCCACGGCGGTGGCGAGTACGGGCCGGGCCGCGGCCATCGCTTCCAGCACTGCGATGGGCAGCCCCTCGCGGTCCGAGCTCAGCACGAACAGATCCGACGCAGCGAGAATTCGATGAACGTCACGCCGCACTCCCAACATGCGCACGCAGTTTTGGAGCCCAAGCCGCTCAATCTCCTGCGCGATTGCGTCGCGCTCGGTCCCGTCGCCCACGATCAGCAGCCGGGCTTCGGGCATGCGCCGGGACACCGTTGCAAAGGCAGAGAGCAGAAGCTGGTGGTTCTTTTCGGGCGAGAGACGGGCGATGATCGTGGCCACGCGCTCCGCTTTGCCAAGCCCCAGGGCGGCCCTCACCTGGGCCCGCGGCTCGCGCGGGTGATCGAGACTGACTCCCGCGCGGATGAGGCGGAGCTTACGTTTAGGGATGCCGACGCCCGCCTCCAGCGTGCGGCGGCCGTCGTCGCCGATGACGACGACTTTGTGGCAGAGAAGGGACAGCAATCGCAGGGCGATCCGCAGTCGGCGGCGCTTGTACGCCTCGACCGAATGCTCCGTGTGAATGATCCGCGCCCCGACCAGCTTCGCCCCGATGACGCTATACAAAAGCTGATTGAAGTGGTGGGTGTGAACGACGCGGACGTCCCATCGACGGAAGAGGCGGTAGAGCTTCCAGACGAGCCCCGGGTGAATCCCCGGCGGGCGGCGGAGAATCTCGCACGGGAAGCGCCGGCGAACCTCGGCCTCCAGCGCGCCGCCCTGATCCACCGCACAGAAAGCCGAGCGGAACTTGCTCAGGTCGAGGCGGGACGCGATGCTCAGCGCGTACGTTTCCGCACCCCCGGCCACCAGCGACCAGGTCACATGCGCCACCGTGCGCGGCGAGGGAGCGGCCCGCACTTCCGGCTCCAACGCATGGAGAGCTTCAAGACTCCGGGTTTCGATCATCATGGGATGTTTCTGAGATGACCACTCCTCGTCTTCCACATGCAATCACACGGAAGATCATTTGAATTCATCGCGGCCAAAGCGGAGGCACCATTCACCTTCGAGGCGGGAGAGGCACGCGTCGCCGCGGAGGATCGCCTGGAGGAGGTCTTTGTTGCGGGAGTGGACCAGCACGCCGAGGCTCCGGCAGCGGAAGTCGCAGTGGCGGTCGGAAAGCTCGCGGACGAGCGTCGGGTCGAATTGGCCGCACACGGCGGTGGATCCACCGGCGGACGCATCGTGAAAGAGCGCGTCGAGCAAGTCGCCCGCCGATCCTTCCCGCGCGCCGATCTGCACGACCTGGCTCGCGCCGCCGGGTTTGAGGTAGTAGAGGTACCAGCCGGCGATCCGTCCCCCGGCGTCCCGGGCAACAACCTTGTGAAACCGGCCATGCGCTTCCTTGTGGGTGGCCATGTCGAGAAGCCACTTGAGCGAATCCGGATCGTACTGCGGCCGCAATGACGCTTGGCGGCCCAGTTGCTCCACACACGCGTGGACCAATTGCACGGTCGCTTCCTCCCTTAGCAGGGGCGAGCGGCGCACGCGGAAAGGACCGAAGGGCAGCCGGGCCGCGGCGGCGTCCATCACCGTGCATAGCGGCCCGGC
Source organism: Phycisphaerales bacterium (assembly GCA_028288945.1). Lineage (GTDB taxonomy): Bacteria > Planctomycetota > Phycisphaerae > Tepidisphaerales > Tepidisphaeraceae > RYN-428. Next base: position 16,151 of record JAQGHH010000327.1, on the reverse strand, counting down.
CGCGTGGAGCGCGGTCGCCAGTGGCTTTCTTCCCGAAAGAATCTCCGCCGCGTGGCGGGTCGGGCGAAGGACCCGCGTCCATTCGAGGCTGTACATGAGCGCCACGCTGCCGCCGAGTCCTTCCCAAAGTTTCCGCGAGACGTCGTTGGCGCCGTCGGTGAGTGAGAGATCCTGCGGGCCGGAGAAAAAGTCGCGCTGCAGCTGCACGGCCGCGAATGGGCAGCGGCGGTCCGGGTCCACCATGATTTGGGTGCTGACGGCCACGCGGATCGGCCGCCCCTCGAAAAGCATGCGGCGCGGCATGACGCCCAGAAACCCGGCCAGCCTGCGCTCGTCATCCTCATAAATCCGTGACGCCGGCCCGTCTTCGCGCCACGGATTTTCGAAGAAAACCTCATTGAAGTAACGGAGAAGCGAAGGCCGCGCCGGCGACCTGCGGGCGCGGAACATCTTCATCCAGAGGCCTGCGACGGCCGGGATGTCCGACTCCAGAAATGTGCGCGTGCGGCCCATGGATTCGGAGCGGGGGTTCGGAGCGGGGGTTCAGACGGGGCAGGCGGGTAGAATGGAGCCGGCGACGGGGCCGAGCATTGCGCCGGGCTTGAGCACCTCGGCCGCGTTTCGGTAGTCTCCGCCGAAGCGAATCCTTTGCAGCACGATCACCTCATCGGCACAGCAGACGGCCGCGCCCGTCGCGGTGATCTCGGTGATCGTACCCGGCGGCGCGCCGGCGGGTGCACCCGTCATCGATCCGGTTACGACGCCGACCTCCGCGCCGGCAAAAAGCGCTTTGGGATGCCCCCACGGTGAGCGGAAGGGGTGGTAGCACGCGGCACGCAGGAAATTTACAACTTCGCGCGCGGGGCGGGAGAAGTCGAGCCACCCAGCCAGCGGCGGTTGTCCCCCCAAATATTGCCGTCGGCTCCGGTCTTGCGCGACGCGGGGGATCGCGTGTGCATCGCAGGCGGCGACTTCCAGCAGTTTTCGCAGGAGTGGCAGACCTTCCTGGATGCAGCGCGTGGCGAGTGACAGCCCGGTGTCTTCGTCACCTATTGAGAACATCCGTTGATAGGCTATGGGGCCGGCATCAATGACCGGAGTCATGTGGTGGAGCGTGACGCCGTACTCTTTTTCGCCATGATAAATTGCCCAGCTCGGCGAGTTCAATCCCGCGTAACGGGGGAGCGGGCCGGGGTGAAGGTTAAAGCACCCGATCCGCGGGACGGTGAGCACCTCGGGCGCGACGATGAAAGTCGAATGGACGCATAGGAGGATGTCCACGCTTTCACGGCGCACGAGCGCGGCCAGACCCTGTTCGGTCGCGGAGGCGATGGGCAGCGTCTGACAGCCCAGTGCCTGGGCGGCGTTCCAACACGCGCCGCTACGCTGCGGGTCTCCGGGGGCGGTCGTCAGAACCGCGGCCACGTGATGGCCGCTGGCGCAGATCTGCCGCAGCGCCGCCGAGCCGGCGCTCTCTTCCGCCGCGAGAAGAATGTTCAGGTATCGGGATTGATTTGCCATCAGCACCCTCCTGAGGCCCGAGTGTAAGGGCGCCTTCACCCTGCAAGGATTTGGGCAACGAGCGGCGGGGTTGTCGTCCGGTCGCCGCGCGATTGCACGAGCCGTGCGATGTGATCGATCGAGCGGAAATGATCGAGCTCCAGGTCGTCCAGCGAGAACTTCATTGCGAATTCCCGCTCCAAATGCAGCAGCAGATCGATGAACGTCAGCGAATCGATGATGCCCGCCGCGAACAAGTCGCTCTGCGGCTGCGGAGGGTTCAGGTGCATGCGCGACCGCAAAATGCCTTCGATGCGTGCCTGCACTTCGGGTTCCAGGGGCGGCGTATACTCATTCATGACACAACCCTTTCTTGCTCGAACTGCTCTTTGAGCTTCTTACGGTCGATTTTTCCATTGGCGTTTTGGGGAAGTCCCTCGAAGGCTTTCCATCTCGCCGGCAGCATGTAAACGGGGAGGGTCTCGCGCAGCTTTTCGCGGAGCATTGCGGGCGTGACGGACGAGGCAGCCGCGGGAACGTAGGCGCAGCAGATCGTCTTCCCCTCGAACCCGTCCGCGTCAATCGCGACGACGGCGCAATTGCCCAGGTCGGTGATCGTGTTTAAGGCAGCTTCGATCTCGCCCAGCTCGATCCGGTGCCCGCGGCATTTGATCTGCGTGTCGGCCCGCCCCAGGAAATAGACCAGGCCGTCTCGGCCGAGGCGTGCGAGGTCGCCCGTCTTGTAGAGCCGGGCGTTGGGCTCGGGAACATGCGGGCTCTTAACGAACGCGGCGGCGGTTTTTTCCTCGTCCCGCCAGTAGCCGGGGCTAAGGCCAACGCCCTGGATGTAGAGCCAGCCCGTGTGCTCGGGAGGCACGGGGCGGAGATCGTCGTCCAGCACCAGCAGGGCCTCACCCTCGCACGCCTTGCCGATGGGGATTTGCGCCTTGTCATCGACGGGGCATTCGGGAATGGCGTAGAAGCTGCTGGCGATGGTTGCTTCGGTTGGGCCATAGAGGTTTGTGAAAGTCACATGGGGCAGGCGGCGCATCCAGTGGGCGAGAACGGGCGTGGGGAAAACTTCGCCGCACCAGAGCAGCCGCTTGAGTGTTGGGAAGTCGTCCTGCCGCACGGTATCGAACTTGGCCATGAGGTTGAGCGCGGACGGGGCGGAGAACCACTGTGTTAGCTCCGAGCTACGAATGAACTCCGCGAGTTTGGCGGCAAGGATGTTCAGTTCCGGCGGCACAAGATGGAGCTGCGCCCCGGCGGCGAGGGTGCCATAGATGTCGAACGTCGAAAGATCGAAGTGCAAAGGCGAGTGGCCGGAATTTCGGTCATTCGGGCCGATCCGGAAGTATCGCACCGCCCAGTCCACGAAATGCAGCACGTTGGAGTGGGTGATGACGACGCCCTTTGGCATCCCGGTCGAGCCGGAGGTGAAGAGGATATGTGCCGCGTCCTCGGAGTCGAGCCGGCTGTTCGGTGGCTCGCCCGGATAGTTGTTTAAATCATCGCTGAGGAAGGTAGGCTCGAAATTGCTCGAGGCGGGTTTGCTTTCGCTCATCCAGCCGACGCGCAGCCCACCGGGCGGCGGATCCTCCATCAGCCGGTCCAACGTGCTTTCGGTTCCATTGCGCGCGAGGACCCACTGGTTATCACAGGAGCGAATGATCCGGGCGATCCGGGCCGGCGGCGCGCTCGGGTCGATGGGCACATAGACGCAGTCTGCTTTCAAGACGCCGATGAAGGAGACGATGGCGGCGGGGGACTTGGGCATGAGCACGCCGACGCGGTCGCCCTTCTGGAGCCCGCGCTCGCGCAGGAGATGCGCGAGTTGGTTGGTCGCGGTTTCGAGCTGGCCGTAGGTCAGCCGCTCGCGGCCCATGACCAGCGCGACGGCGTCAGGGCGGCGCTGCGCGGCATCGCTCAGGAACGTCTGGAGCAGCTTGTTCATGAATTCGCCTGTAAGATGGCCAGCTCGAACGTCGTGGCGATGTGACTCAATTCTTCGCGCTCGGGCGGGATATCGAGGATGAATTTGCGGTAGCCGGCCAGGATGTAACGGACGAGCTCTCCCGCTACCCTGCCATAGCTTCCCACCAGATACGGGCAGAAAGTCTTGTACGTCTGAAACGGGACGAGCCAATAGGGGTTGCTCTCGTTCGCCATATCGCCCGCCAGTTCCGAAAGCTGCTGATGCCATGCCGAATCGGACGTCTTCATGGCAAGCTGGTGGGTGAGCTGGCCCTTCCTGTCCGTGGGGAAGCGGGCGTGCGCGACTTCCCACGCCTGCGACTCCGTCTCGCGCGCGATGAGCCCGACTCGGATGCCCGAATCGGCATTTCCTCCCAGCGATGCGGGGTCCTCATCGCCCGCGGGTTTCGGGTATTTGACGGCAATCGCGCCCAGCTTCCGCGCTGCTGCCAGGCCTGCGGGCGATGAACCCGAAACGAAGACGTCCGGGCGCAGCACCGACGGCAGCGGGGGAGTCAACTTCAGGTCATTGACCTTATAAAACTCGCCCTGATACGTGACCGGGGCCGGGTCGGACAGGAGCCGCTGGATGATGGTGGTGTACTCCACCATTCGATCGTACCGGCGGTCGTGGGGCGTGGCGTCGCAGAGAGCGGCCAGATCATTGGCGAAGCCGCCGGCCACCATGTTGAGATGCACGCGCCGGCCATAAAGCTGGGCCAGCGAGCTGACCATCTTGGCGACCGAATAGGGGTGCATGTAAACGGGCTGCACCGCGACAAGCGGACAAAGCCGCCGGGTGTTCTGGAGGATGAGCTGCGAAATGAGCCACGGGTCGAGGAGGCTGTTGTCGGTGTAGACGAGGATTCCCCGACAGCCCGCCTCCTCGCTCCAGCGGGCGACGGCGGCGACGTGCTCCACGAATTCCTGCCGGCTTCGGCCGGCGGGCGTGGGGCAGGTGGAGTAGACCTCGATCGTGGCAGGGCCGTTGGAAGCGCGATTATGCATGGTCGTTCCTCCGCTGGGGGTTTTGTCCTTTCCGGCCCGAGCCGCCCAATAGCTTTTGCACGCGCGTCACCACGCTGCTGACGCCCAGTTTCAGCGAATCGCGAAAGCGCGAGCGGCTCGGGGGCGTCGGACGCAGGCCAAGACGGCGCAGGCGGGCGTTGGCGTCGTAAAGCGCGATCACCCGGTCGGAAGCGGGCGTTTGGTACGCGACGCTGAAGGAGATGGAGACGTCCGGCCCGTTTTTCACCCAGTGCGGCGCGGTGGAGGGCACGTGCAGCGCCAGGCCGGGCGTGAGCGTGAAGACGGTCGCCTTCTGTTGGAATTCATCCTTGAAGACAAGATTGCGGTGAAGGGTGGTCGAGCAGAAATACCCTTCCAACTCCTGCTCGGAAAGCAGTGAACGGTCGGTCGGGTCGAACACGTTCAAGAATTTTGTGCCGCGGATCTGCAGCAGGAAATTCGTCTCGTGGTCCATGTGGTAGGGCGTGACCGACCCGGGCGATGAGATGAATATCGCGCCGGCCCGGCTGTGGATCCGGTGGGCGGGCCCCAGAGCCTCGGCGTATGGCGCGACTTCATCAAGGCACTCGTTAAGCAGCTTGTTGTATTCCGGGTCCTGCTCGACGCGCTTGAGGACCATCCAGGAGCGATTCTCTTCGATGCGCCGGATGGTCTCCTCGATCGACAGCCCGTTCTGTGGGGTGAGGCGCGAATCGATGCTGATGGGGATGTTCCCCGCGTTGTACTCGACGTACTCGGGGGGCAGGCTCTTCGAAAGCTCGATCAGGCGCGGCAGCGAGAAGAGCGGATGCCTGGCGATCTGGTGGGGGATCAGAAACGGGCGGCGCAGGTAGTTGGCGCGAAAGGCCGGCGGGTCAATCTCCAGCCGCCGACCGGCCGGCTGCGCGTCGTCGGGCGCCGCCGCGACGGCCTGCATAACGGCTTCGGGTTCTCTTACGGTCATGGCGTAGCCTCCTGTTACGAAGTGGGGATCGAGGTGTCAGGATGACAGTCTTGATGCGAGACGTTTGAGCCCGCGGAGCAGCGGAATTGCCGAGACCACAAGCCCGCCGGGCGCTTTTCCCGTGGCGACGGCAACACTCTGGATCGTCCGGCGGTGCATCCACAGGCGGTTGATCAGCGCGTTGTCAGGCTTGGTACAGGAATCCATCCAATGGATCTGCGGGACGGCGTGGGCCCGGCGGATGTTTTCGATTTCCAGCAGCACGCCGGGCGAGTGTTTCGAGAATTCTTCGGCGAAGGCGGTCTTGAACGAGAACGACCCCGGGCCGGCGGTAAACGCGATCCGCTGCGCGATAGGCCGCCCATCGAGGCGCATCGCCACCGCCAGCAGACGGCCCCGGGCAAACGCGGCGGCGACGACGTCCTCTATAAAGTTCCTGTCGGAATCGGCAGAGGCGAGCGCGGTGCCGAGCTTTCCCTTCCACCCCGCGGCTTCGAGTTCCAGGAATTGTGCGACCCACTCCCGCACGTCATCGCTCGGGGCAAGCTGTGCGAATTCGACGCGGCCGGCTTCCCCGAGTCGGCGGAGACGCCTCGCCTGCGCCCGCCGTCCTTCGCCGGAGAGGGCCGCGTGAAGATATGCGTCGGCGTCCGGGGCGCACCGCAGCAGCGCGCGGTTGTGCAAGTCGGTGACGAGATGAAGGCTCTGACGCTCGAACAGGCAATCGACCAGCGCCTGGTGGAACGGGCCCTCTCCCGCCACATGGTTGAACTGCACGATTGCGCCGCCTTCTCGGTCGGTCGCGAACCAGTCGAGCAGCGCGCTCAGGCACTCGGCGGCGCAACCCTGCCTCAGCAGCGGCGTGCAGAGGAAGCAATGCGAATACTTCCACAACCGGAAAACTGTCATTCCGACCCATGCGATGCGACGGCATTGCAGGGGGACGACGCCGCATAGCTCAGGCTCGCGCGAAGGGTTGAACGGGTCGGACGCGAGAACGAGCAGCGTGCGCAGTTGAACTCCGGCGGCGAGGTGACGCATGGCCGGCAGGAGCATCCACGGCTCGTAGAACACGTTGGGCTCGATCGCGTCGGCGGCCAGTCCCTCCCACTGTGCGAGCCACGGGCGCAGCCCCTCTTCGTCACGGGCGACGATGATCGAGAACAGGCGCTTGCCGGCGGGAGCGGCGCCCGGGCTCGGTGCCCGTGGCGGGATCTCGCGGCGCGCAAACGAGGGGTCGTGGATGTCCGGTTTCATGAAAGAAGGATCGTTGGGGCGCTTACTCACGGCCGAGCCGCGGATGGGGCCGGCTGACGATGCTGGAGTGCGCCGATGTCGGGCGCGGCGCTGGCGGGACGGCGACGGTCGGCATAGTCATTTCTTAGGCCGGCGATGACTTCACCACGCCCTATCGCGGGGCTACCCGCTCGCGGCGCGTATGAATCTGCGGCGTCGAGCATCGGGTCGGCGACGCGGGAATGGGCATCAGCGCCTGCGTGTACGACCCATTTCTCAAAGGACCATTCATCGGCTTTGCCTGATTTGCCGTCCTCGCGGCCGAACTTGCAGGCACCTTGTGTTGTGAAATATAGATTGCAGTCACAGTTGAGAGGGTCGCCCAGATCTTTGATGAATGCGATGGGCCGCTGCCCGGACGTCACGACGATATTGTTCTTGAACACCACATGCCGGGCCGGCACGCCACGGGTGTTTGTGACGACCCAGAAGCCGGCCTGACCCTCGCGGGCGACGTCGATGAGCGTGTTATGTTCGAAGCGGATGTCGTCGCCGGAATAGGTGGCGAGGCCGGCAGTGCCGGTTCTGGTCACGATGTTGTTTCGGGCGATGCAGCGGACCGCCTCATACTTGACCCCGCCGCGCATGAACCGCTCGTCCGTGTCCTGGCCGAGGAGGATGCCGCCGAATTTTCCCGTTCGCTCGACCCGACAGCATTCAACCAGGCCGTCGGTTGCCCCGCCTTTTAGATAGATCCCATTGGTGGTGGTGTCGTGGACATGGCACCGGCGGATGGTGACGCCGTGGGAGCCGACGGAGTCAATCCCCTCGGCATTGGAAGGGTCGCGCACGCCGGACGGCCCGATGTCGCAGCCTTCGATCAGCAGGTGGTCCGCATTGACGGTTTTGATGCAGTCGGTGCCGGTGTCGCAGACGCGGCAGCCGCGGATTTGAACGCCGTCTGTCGAGTCGGTCTCGCCAGCTGTTTCGACCTTGATGCCGTAATCGGCCCCGCCGCGAATTTCCAGGTTCACAAGGGCGATCTTGTCGGCCGCGATGCACACAACGAAGGGGAGGCCCTTTTCGTCTGTGGTCGACCCGGAAAGCACCGCCGTCTCGTTCGGGCACGATGACATCGACACGCCGGCCTTGTTCATCCACAGAAAGTGAGTGATCACGTAACGGCCCTCGTGGAGCAGGACAGTGTCACCCGGAGCTGCCAGCGCGAGCGCTTGGGCCGGTGTGGCGACGGGCTGGTCGGAAGAGCCGGCGCGGTCGTCGCTGCCGTCGGGCGACACGTAGATCGTGGCAGCACCGGCCGGGCGCGCGATGATGCACGTCAAGGCAATCACGCCGGACACGATCGACCGCCGGAGGAAAGTCTTGAGGCGCAGCCGAAAGTAATCGGGATCGAGGCCGGCAATGCGTGCGCGAATGGCCAGCCGGCTTAGGCGGCCGTTGCCCACGTCCACTCGACGGACGTGGAACGGGTTTTCGCCGCGCCGGTTCGTACCGCCGAACGCCGATGCGGCGGCGTAATAGCCGGCCTTCTGTGCCGCACGGATCGCGTCGCACGCGATGTCGGCGGGCTTTCCCCAGGGGAACGAGAAGGCGCGAGGGCGGTTTCCGAGCTCGCGGTTGAGAGTCGTGAGCGAATCGCTCATTTCCCGATGGATCGTTTGGGCGTCCGCCGTCCCGAGATTCGCGTGACTGACGGTGTGCGACCCGATTTCAAATCCCGCCGACTGCATTAAGGCCAGGTCGGGCCAGGTGAGCTTCGGATACTCAACGCCGGCGGAGCTGTAGTTGTCGTGGGGGAATTGTCTTTTCGTGCCGACGAACCCGGTGGCCACGAAGAACGTGGCCGGGACGCCCGCGGCGAGCAAGGGCTCGACGGCTTGCGTGAGGTTGTCACGGTAGCCGTCGTCGAACGTAACGGCGATCGACCGACGGCGCAGCGGCCTGCCGCTCTGAAGCCGGCGGCACATCTCCGCGAGGCTGATGCACGCATGACGTCGCCTCATGTATTCCAGGTCCCGGCGGAAGGCCTCCGCCGGCTTGCTCAGCGGGTCGCAACCTCCAATGCGATGGTAGTAAACGACCACCGCCCGCGAACGGCCCATCAGCGACAGCGCCGCGTCGCGTACCTGGACGTACCCGCAGTGCAGGTACGCGAAGAAGAGCACGTCCTTCACGACGGCCCACGCGCCTCTTGGTGGCGGGGAACCGGGCCGGTCGCCCGGCCGGCGACGGAATGAACCTTCGCCGCGCGCGGCCTCCGAATGGGAATGGAGAGTGAGGGAAAGCATGGCAGGCGGAAACAAGTGATGGAAGGAGCGTGTCAGGTGAAAATCTGCGGCAGTGTCAGGGCCAGTTTGAGCCAATGGCGGCTGCGGTTCATCTCGACGCCGGTGCGTCGCATGTCGTAATTTTCCCAAAGCCCCGGACGATTGAGGCCGCCATAAGCGCTAAATGCGAGATCCACTTTCTCATCGGCCAGGCATTCGCGGATGTGCGCGTCGAAGGTACCGGGCTTGCCCCGAGGGTAGCTCAGCCAGCGCATCGGATGCCCCGTTTCCTCGCGGATCCGCCGGGCGCATCCGGCGATCTCTTCGCACTGTTGATCGCGGGAGAGGTTGGCAAGGATTGGGTGGTTTACCGTGTGCCCGCCGACACCCATCCCCGCCTGCCGCATTTCGCGCAGCATGTCCCACGTCATCCACATCCTCTCCGCGTCGTTGCCCGCATAGCGGCCGCTGCCGGTGGCATGCGCTATCTCGTCCAGATAGGCGTCTGTCGCATCGGCGGGCAGGGCTTTGTAAACGGCAAGGAGAGTTTCGATGGCGCGTTCGCGGGCGGGTTCGTCGAACTCAATGCGTTCCTTGACCCATGGCGAGGGGAGGATTTCCCGACGGCGGCTGGCGCGCACCATCCAGGCGATTTCATCCCACCAGGAAATGCGCGAGTTATCGATAAATCCGGTGGTGATGAAGAACAGGGCGGATACGCCGTGTGATCGGAGGATTGGGAAAGCCGTATCGTAGTTGTCGCGGTAGCCGTCATCGAATGTGAGGAGCACATGCCGTCCGCGCCGGCGAGTGGCGGCATCGGCCAGATCGTCGGGCGAAATGACGTCCGCATGCTGCTTAACCAGTCTGATCTGCGCATCGAATTCGTCAGCGGTGGCGCTCCAGAGTGCGCGATCGAAGGGCGAGTTTGCGCCGTTACCGATCCGGTGATAGGCCAGTACGAGCAAGCCGCGCCAGCCGCCCACGGCGCGAATTGTCGCGCCGAGCCCGCTGCCGTTCAGCACCGCCGCGACAATGTCGGTTCGTGAGGCCCGTGGGCGCGGGGCTGCAGCAGCGCCGTCGCGTGCCGGCGGTATTGCAGCCGCGTTCGGCCGCCGCACGCGATTCGCTGCCCGACGAACCGCGCCCAAGGCGCTCGTGACCGACCGCCGAATCGTTGGGCGCGCGAGGACGATGCGGCACAGCGGGCGGCCATGAGTCGCGAGGCGATGCTTATACGATGAGCCCCCGTTGGCCCGCAGGAAGTCGAACCGCTCCACACCCCGGCCGGCGAGATGGTCCATGAGGAGCAGGAACGCGACGATTCCAGGGCTGGCGATGCGATTGACCGAATCGCAGCCTGCTTCGGCGGGCCCGCCGATCCGCACACCCGACTGATAGAAATCAAACTTGGCCCCTGTGAGGAAACCGTAAATCATCGCCAGCGGCTCATCCCCCACGACGAGCCGGGCGAGCACTGCTCGGCCTGAAGCAATCCATTCCTGCACCAGCGCCCGGTGAAACTCGGCGAACCGCGCGGCTGCGAAGCATCCGGGCAGTCCGGCTTGGGTCCATCGCTGCTGGTGCAGGGCCGCCAGTTGGTCGAAATACACGTCGGCATCGCCCGTTGTGATGGCCACTTCCATTATCGCGCCGGCGCGTTGCGCTTTGCGGAGCAGGCGGCGGCAATGTTGCCGGCTGTTGGCCGACAGGCGGGGAAAGTAGCCGTCCAGGCCGCCGGTAATGTCGGCGATCGCGCACGCGCCACGCGGTTCAATTTTCGTGTCGCACTCTTCCCGGAATGCGTCGGCCAGGTGCAGCAGCGGCGAATCGTTGGAAACGTCCATTAAATCCAGCTCGTCCCAGTGCATTTCTTCAGATTCCAGCACAGGGCGGATGGCATCCACGCAGGTCCCTTGTTCCCCAGGCGCGTAAAGGAGGTCGAGATTCTCGGGACAGGTTTCTTCAAATTCGGCCTCGCCTGTGGAGATGAAGGCAAGTCGCCGCACCATGAGCGGGCCGACCCCAACACGTCGCTCGTACAGCGGCAATGCACCGATGAGCCGGTCCTCTCTTCTTATTGTGATGATTCGCAGCCCGCGCCCGCGGTCGCCATAGACCGGGCCGTACACGCGCCACCATTCGCGCATCCAGCGGAATTGCAGTGGGGGAGAGGCGGCGGGGCTCTGGGCGAACAGTTTGTCCCACTCGGGCCCGATGCGATCCCATTCCTGCTCGTCGCGGATCACGCGTGCGACGGCTTGGGGTTGGGAGGCGGCGCGAGGGCCGATCAAGGTAGCGGAGATCATCACGGAAGTTCCCAGAAATCGTGTGAAGGGATTGAAATGGACTCGTGCCGGCCTCAGCCGATTAAGCGCCGGCGACTTCCGGCGGGGCACCGCTCCGGAGAGCGAGGTGTCGTCGCACGGCGGTGTGATAGCCCAGCGCCGGGGCCATGACCGCCATGTAGGCGACTCCAAAGAGGCCGCCGTAAAGAAACAGCTCGAGCCAAGACTCGGGCCGTCGCCAGCGGGACAAGAGGGCAAGACCGATCGCCGGCAGCAATGCCGCCGTGAGCACGGGGGCGGCCACGCGCCGAAAATATTCACCGGCCGAAACGTTCACCAGCCGGCACGCGAAGACGAGCTGAAAAATCCCCCGGAGAAACATGCCCGGCAATACAAACCCGATGCACACCCCGACGAGCCCCCAATGCCCGACCAGCAGCAGGGCCAGGCAGACCGAGAGGCAGATGTCCAGCAGGTTGATCTGCCCCAGGATGCGGTGGTGGTATTGTCCGAGGATGATGCTGTACGCGACCCATTGGGACATCGGCAGCGCTTCGCCGATGACGAGGATGACCAGCAGCCGCGACGAATTCTCAAGCGACGGCCCGACCCACAGCCCGATGATCGTTTTGCCGAGCACGACGAACGCCACGACGCACAGAACGGCCATTGCCAGGCAGAATTTGCTCCCTTCGATGAAGAGGGTCCGCTGATTTGCGTGCTTCTCTTCGGCATGGTTGGCGATGGCCATCGGGGTGAGAACGCCCGTGCTGGCGACGAGGAAATCCCGTCCATACGCGACCAGTCGCGCGGCGATGCTGTAAGGCGTGACCATGGGCACGCCGAGGCGCGCGCCGACGATCATGGGCGGCGCTTCTCCTCCAATGATGTCGGCGGCGGCGAGCATTAAGTTCCAGAAGCCCATGCCCGCGAGGCCGCGGGCCGCAATTTTGGTGATGTGGCGAAAGCTGATGCGGAGCGTGCGGTCGAGGCGGATCGCGACGGCGGCCTTGATGGCCTGCATGCCCGCGAGCGAGAGGAGTTGGATGACAGCCAGCGCCACGAGCCCGCCGCCCCTGCCCACCCACCAGAAAATCAATGCCACCCGGAGCAGTGCACCTGAGATGTCGACGATGTTGATGAGGTCGAACCGCTGCATCGCCCAGAGCATCGCGTCAAACATGTTGAGCGGCAGCCACAGCAGCAGGTTGACCCCGACGAGCACGAGGGCGATGCGGACGGCCGCCGCCTGCTCGGGCGGCACCGCATAGAGGCGGAAGAAAATCAGCATGACGCCCATCGTCGCCAGAAGCGCCAGCACGCCGCAGGCGCCGAGAATGAGCATGGCGGTGTTGACGGTGGCGTTGAACCCTTCCACGTCATTCTTTGCCTTGTGGTAGGCGATGTGGCGGCCGACCGCCGCGCGGATGCCCAGATCGAGCAGCGAGAAATAGTTGGTGAAGGAGGCCACGAGAATCCAAAGTCCGTAGACCGTCTGCCCGAGATGGCGGACGAGGAACGGCACGACCACGAAGCCCGCCATCAGGTTCGCGGCCATGCCCGCGCAATTCCAGACGACGTTCCCGGCAATTCGCTTTACGCTCATCCCGCTCCCTATTGCCAATGAACCGAGGCACGGACCCAAAAGTGCGCGAGCACCAAAAAGATGATGGAAACGGCTGCAAGCTCGCGCAAGAGCCGCCCACTAACACGCGCGCCCGCCGCCCCCCCCGCGGCGGGCGCTGCGCGGCTGTAAGCGGTCGCCATGCCGAGCATCAGATACGTCGGCACGAAATAGCTTCGCGTGAGCGACATCATCCCGACCACGTACGCGCCGATGGCGGCGGCCATGTACGGCCGCAGTGGGGCAAACGCGGAAGGGACTGGTTGGGACAGCAGAATCCGCAGCGCGAGATAGAACGCGCCCAGGAAGCACGTCCCGCCGACCCAGCCTAATTCCACGAAGCACTGGACGAACGAATTGTGCACGACAAGCCCGGTGGCTTTTTCAAAGCTTCCTTCGCCGACGCCCAGCACGGGGTTGGCGTGAAAGAGATCCAGCGCGTCGCTCCAGAGCTGAATGCGTTCCTGGCCGGTTTCTGTTTCCAGGGAGATGTCGGTTTGCCGACCGGACATGAGCGACAGCAAAGCCGGGGCGACGATCGCGCCGACCACAAGCGACTTTTTCCAGCCGAAGCGCATCAGGCCCCAGGCCGCGAGCCCGGCCCCGAGCGCGAGGACTCCGCCTCGCGATTGGGTCAGCACCATCGCCCAGAGCAGCATCGCCAGCGGCACCGCCCAAAGGGCCCGGAGGGCCCGCGAGCGGCCGGTGTCGAATCCCGCCAGGCAAAGCAAAACCCCGGTGCCCAGAATGTGGCAGAGGTCATTGGGGTCGTGGAAAAGGCCCGCGCCTTGGAGGCGGGTAAAGATGACTTCCTGGCCGGAGTTGTGGTCTACGCTGCGCTCGTCCAACGCTTCGACCGTGCCGAGGTCGATGAGCCCGTGGTGTTGCAGCAACGGGATGGCGGCGAGCATGGCGATGCACAGGGCGAGGCATGCGAGGAACTGCCGCAGCCGGGCCGCGGTGTCGATCACGGCCACCAGAAGCAGGTAATAGAGCAGCACCTTTGTGAACTCAATCCCGTCGGTCCAGGTTTCCGCGAACTGGAAGTGAGACGCATGGGAAAGCGCGATCGCCGCAAGGATGCCGACGACGCACAAGGTGATCGGTGCCCCGGCGAGCGAATGAGGCTTGAGCTGATCGAGAACTTCAGGCATGGCGGCGGCGAGGCATGCGAGGATCAGAATCTCGTAAATCGGAAGGTCGGCCAATTCCGGCAGCAGGTCGGCCGGCCGAATAAAGAGCACGGCCGTTGTGGACAAAAAGAAGAGGAAGGCGGCCGCGCGCCGTCCTTGTGAGCACTCTCCGAGAATCGGGTGCGCGGCCGCCGGCTCTTGCAACCAAGCTGGCGAGCTCGTCGCGGGCGTGTCCAAATCGGATTGTGCCGGCAATGTCATCACGGCCGTACCACCATCTTCAGCGGCCCGCGCGTGCGGCCGATTATCGGCATCGTCTCGTCGGCATACTGCTCGACGGCCTTCCCGTCCAAGCGGACCAGAATGTTGCCCACCCCACCGAGGCACAGGCTCATCAGGTGTAGCGCCGTGCAGAGACAGATGCGCAGGTCCATCCCGGGCCCGAGGTTGCGGGCGTAGTAGAGGTCGAAGGCGAGCTTGGCGCCGACCTCTTTGATGTCGGTGTCGGCCGGGAGATGGACTTGCGCAAGGCCCGTGAGCCCGGGCCGCACTTGCAGGCGCAGGCAGTAGCGGGGGAGCTGGCGCTCGATCTTCGCGGCCATTTCCGGGCGCTCGGGGCGCGGGCCGATGAGGCTCATGTGCCCCTGTACGACGTGCCATAGCTGCGGGAGCTCGTCGAGGTGAGTTTCCCGCAGGAACCGCCCGAAGCGGGTGACGCGCGGGTCGTCCGTGGAGGCCCAAACGGGGCCGGTCGCGGCCTCGCAGTTGTGGAGCATCGTGCGAATTTTGTACATGCCGAAGGGAGTGCCGTACCTGCCCAACCGCACTTGTCGGTAGAATGCCGGGCCGGGCGACGAGAGCTTTGCCATGGCCGCCAGCAGGCACACGACCGGCAGGGACACCGCGCAAAGCAGCAGCGCGATGGGCCATTCGAGAATCGCTTTACAGGTTGCGTACCAGCCGTGCTTGGGCACTGGGACGCCACACCCCGCCGCCTCAAGACGGCGGCTGACTTGACGAAACCATTCATCACGTTTCACGGTCGGCGACATGGAAATCTCCCCTTGAAACAAATGGGGCCGTTGGCAGAGAAGCCCGGTGGAATTGTGCGATTGAAAAAGCCGTGGTTCGAAGAGATGCGCTCGGGTGCGATGAAATGAATCGTCCTTCGCGGGGCGTTATTTTGCGGGCCGCTTTCCTTTGAGTGCGCCGGGAATAACTGCCGCCACGGCACGAAAGAGTGGCCCCAGGCCGTGCCCCCTCTGGCCTTCGGCGGTCCTGGCGATCGCGTTGCCGTTTTCGGCGCCTTTTGATTTTTCGGAAGTGCGTCCAGCCACGGGCGATCGATACGCCATTGATCCGTATGACGATGGGCCGTAGGACGAGCGGCAAAAGTCGTTCGATTCGGCGCGGTTGAAAACCATGCCCACCAGATGAGCCTGGAGGGCATTGAGGCATTGCACCGACTTTTCCACCAGCGAGCGCTGCTGGTCGCGGGCCACGACGAGCACCACGCCGTCCACGCATGCCGCGGCCGCGGACGCTTCCACGCTGCCGAGGATGGGGCCGGCGTCCAATAGTACGACGTCGTAACTCCGTGCCGCCTGTGCCAGCAGCCGCCGGACAGTGACCGGTGAAATCGAGTTGGCTCCGCTCGGGTCGGTTCGCCCGGCGGGGAGAATCGACAGGCCCCGGTGTCCGCCGGTGCGGACGTGCTTCTCGAATTCGCCCGCCTCCAGCGATTCGTAAACGCCCGGCGCCTGGCCGAGCCCAAACCCGCGGGTCATCCGACGACTCGCTAGGTCGCAGTCGATCAGCAACGTCCGCGATCCCGAAACAGCGAACGCGAGCCCGAGCGCTGCGGTGAGGCTGGTTTTCCCTTCGCCCGGCGTGGCGCTGCTCACCAGGAACGTCGAGCCAGAACCGTTTCGCCCCGGCCGGCCGACTTGCAGCGCGACGCGTATTTGATGGACGGAATGGGCGGCGTCGATCGTCTGCGACTCCGCGGGTGATTCGGGAAGGGCGGGTAATACGCCCAGCAGACGGGCGTGGTCGCGCCAGTCGGCCCGGGTCTGATGCACCCGCCGATAGCGCGTGCCGGCCAGTTCAAACAACACGATCATCGACGCGGGC
>JAQGHH010000309.1 GCA_028288945.1 Phycisphaerales bacterium | reverse complement strand
GCCTGCGAACATCTGGGCCGGCATGACGAGGCGCTGGCGTGGGTGAGAAAAGGGCTCACCCTCCAACCCGGCGACGGATCGCTTCAGCGGCTGGAGCTACGGATTCGCGTTCTTAAATGGCGGGGAAGAATCGTCCGCGGAATTAGGCGAATGGCGTTTTGGGTGAAGCGTTAGGCTTTGACCACGCATACGTCTCGGTGGAGTGGAAGTTAGGGCCCAACCACCAGGAGCGTCTTCACCGTGTTGCTTGCCGATGACTGCGACCAAATCAGCTTGCCGTCCGGGGCGAGCCGACAGATCTCAACCGCATTTGCGATCCAGACGCAACCTGTATCCGGCTCGAGGGCTAAGTCGCCGACGGTGGGTATTTCCCGGAGGGTCTTGCCGTCGAGCGTCATTTTCGCAAGTGCCTTTGATAAGCAGACCCATGCGACGCCGCGCGGGGCATCCAGAACGATCCGTCCCGGCTCTCGCTTGCCCAAATCCCTCTGGGTCAGGACCTGCCCGTCGGGAGATATCACGTAGAGCCGGTTGTGGGAGTCGTGCACTTCGGGATGCGATTCCTCGGTGACCCAGACCGATCCGTCCGCGGGGTTGACGGCCAATTCGCGCGACACCCAAGCGAAGGATATGGACGGCTCAACAAGCACCTTGCCTTCGCGACTGATCTTCATCAAACGCTTTCCGGTTACCCAGAAACACCGGTCGTGAGGGCTGTAGGCGATGACAGCGCCTGCGATGGGAACTTCGAGTCGCTTCTTGCCGTCACGATCGTAGACGATGATGCTGCTGCCGTAGATCGTCCCTGCGCTCGTCAATGCCCAGACGTCTCCGTTCTCATGATCCACGGCAAGCGAGTTGACCGACCTGCCGCCCTCATATTTCTCCGACTGCCATAACAGTTTACCCTCGTCGTTGAACTTCGAGATGCGACGCGACAGGTACTCATACACGTAGGTGCTCCGGTCTGCAGGAGCGCACGCGACCGGTGCATGGCCCCAGGCGACGCCCAGACCGCCGTGCTCCCACAGCCGCTTTCCATCGCTGTCGTAGAGGGCCAGTTTGTCGTCGTAGGTCGTCTTCCCTTCCGTCGCCGGGTCCGCGTCATCGACGACGGCCATGCGATACCGGCTTGCGGCCGCGGTCCCTTTCTCGGCACGCCATTCCTTTTGCCGGGAGGCGAATGAGCGCTGAAGGACGACGTCGACGTCTCGGGCGTGATCGCCGGAATAGAGGTGCGTCGTCGCGACGTCCGATCGGCCTTCCCATTCGGGGCCGATGCCCACCGACGCTGAGAGATTAGACATACGAAGGCCCTGATGCTCCAGCCCGGTCATCCGGTAGGCCCCGGCCGAATCCGTCGTGGCAGTGGCAATCGCCGCGCGGTTCATGCCATTTAAGGTCACGGTCGCTCCGACAGCGGGGTGTCCATCGGCGTAGCGGACGGCCCCTTCGATCGTGACGCCATCCTTGGCTTCCATGTCGGCAATCTTCGTATCCTGCTGTACGTCCTTCACGTACCAAACCTCCGCGCGATCGTATTCCGGGTGCTTGGCGAACACGGAGACCGTCGAACCCCGCGGCAGGCCGCGCAGATTGAATTGGCCGCTCGCGTCCGTTGTCGTCATTGGGCTCATCTTCTCGGCCCCGGAGTAGAACTGCATATTCCCCATCACAGGATCCTGGCCGTAGTACAACCAGACACGGGCCGAAGCGAGCGGCTCTCCGCGCTGGTTGACCAGGCGGCCGCGGACCGACGCCTGCGGCTTGAATTGAATTTGAATGCCCTCCATGCCGCAACGGGGCAGGACTTTCCAAGCCGTGTCCCCTGCGTTGGACCGGCAGATCAATCGGACCTCCCGATTGTGGCCCGGGGAAAGCGAAGTCAACTTAAGCTCGAATCGCCCCTCGGCGTTGGTCCGCGTTTCGCCCAGTAGGTCAATATCACCGTTGTCGTAGCAGAACAGACACGCGTGCACGCCCGCGGCGGGCCGTCCGTCGGCATCTGACACGCTTCCGGTAAACGTCGGCAGCGCTTGAACGCGCCGCAGCACGAGCTTCTGCCCTTTTGCGTTGCTGTCGACGTCGCGCAGCACGGCCCAGCGCGCGCCTTCCACCTCGGCCCAAACGTCGGTCGTTCCGCCAGTCAACAGGTTGAACTTGAATTGCCCATGCTCGTCCGCTGTGGTCACGGCGGCGAAAAGTGTGCCCCACTGCCAGGTCGGCTTCGGATCATGTTCCGCGAGATTCTGCTGCGGGACGATGCCATGATTTGCAAGGTGTACCTTGGCTCCGGAGATCGGGGCGCCGTGCTCGTCGACGACTTGTCCCGCCAATTCGCGATCGAGGACCGGTTCGGGCGGGCGCGGAGTCGTGATCTGCCGTTGGATTGTCTCACCCTCCGCCGCTCGAAGGGTCTCGACCTTACGGTCCGAGTTCAAATATCGAATCGTCACGTTCACGTTGGGCGGCATGCGGGCGGAGACGCGCCCATTGGAGTCGGTGTCGAAGATCCGGTTCCAGGGTTCAATGACGACACCCAGCTTCTCGAACGGCTTCCCTTGTTCGTCACGGAACGTGCCTGCGTATATTGCAGGCTTGTACAAATGCACAGTGATGCCGTCGTAGACGCCGGGGGTGAGGCCGCTGAACCGAACGGAGCTCATCGTCACTTCGCACGATGCCGGGTGGTGCTCCCAATCCAGGACGGCGATGTAAGACCCGACGTCTAAAAAGGCGACCATGCCCAGTGCGTTGGGGGGAATGCCGTCGACGGTGAACGATCCATCGGGGGCGGTGTGGATCTCCCGGCGGACCTCCCTGGGCAGGCGAAGCCAAAACGATGCTTCCCGCCCGTCAAGCTTTATGTCTTGGGTAGTGACAAACCGACCCTTGAGCGACGCCCCGGGCATCGCAACCATCTGAAGCGGAGCAGGGCTTCGATCAACTGGCACGTCGACTGCCATCGGCTCTGTATAGACCGGCGGCGTTGCGTCCTCAACCACAGCCGCCACCGTGTATCGCGCGGCGGCGGCGTTCTGCAGGGTGAAGCGGCCGTCCTTGTCGGTCGTCCCGGTCAGCGCGAAATCAGGAATGAAGTCGAGCAGAAACTTTTCCTGCACCGCCTTCAAACGTGCGTGCGGGATCGGCTCGCCGTTGGGCCGTCGCACGATGCCGGTGATCGGCTGGCCCTTTGTCAAATGGATCGTGTAAGGTGCATCGGTCAGCGATACGCCCCGAATGAACGCCGGGACGAATCCCTCGGCCCGCACTACGAAGTTCGTCTTGACGTTGCGGGGCCACTTCCATTCAGCACTTCCGTCCGGCTTTGACTCCGCGCCCTCGTTAAGCGTCTGCCCGTCAGGCAGGCAGACAGGGAAGCTGGGATAATCCTTCGCAACCCAGACTTTGGCGTTGGCAATCGGTTGGTTGGACTCATCAAGGACGCGCAAATGTTGCGTGGCGACCTCCCCGTCGGGTTGGGAAGTGGGAGGCTGGGCGGCCGCGGGTTGAGATGTGGCCGGTTGCGAGGCAGCCACCCGGCTGGACTCTCGCGCCGGGATGGCGGGGCGATTTGCCTGCGGCGACGATCGGTCCGCCTGCGCATGCACCATGGCCAGCGGAAGCACGAATCCGAGCATTCCAATGGCAAACAGAGAGCCGGCCACCCAGGTCAACGGCTTGCGATTGGCAGTTTCATCCAGGATCGCGCGGACGCGCTGCTCGACCTGGCTGACCCGCGCCATCGGCAGAGACGGACGAACCAGCGTGGCGGCTCGCCTGGTATGCGTGGCAAGATGAAGCAGGTCTTCGGCGTATCGCGGTGAGGCATACCCGCAACACAGGACCAGGTCATCACAGGCGGACTCGCGCGCCTCGCGAAGTCGGCGGGCCGTCAACCATGCCAACGGGTGAAACCAGTATGCGGCCAGCACGGCGCGGGCGATCCATTCAATAAGGCAATCCCATCGTTTGATGTGCCCCAGTTCGTGCAGTAGCACGGCCCGTAGCCGCTCCCCGCTCCAGGAGGCGGCCTGCGTGGGCAGCAGGATGCACGGCCGATAGATGCCCCAGGTCATAGGCATCGCGTCGGCGCGCTCCAGTAACAACACACGATGACGAAGGCCGAGTTGCGCCGACATTTGTGCCGCGCGTGCCACGATAAGCGGATTCCTTATGACCTTCGCGGAGTGGCGCAACCATTCCAAAGTGATCGCACCCCAAATTGTCGGTACGCAAACGAAAGTCAACCCGATCGCCCAGGCCAGCATTCCCCATCCCCAGGCGCCCAGACCGACGCTCTTCTCAGGGTTATCGAATTGCGGCGCAGACATTGCACCTGATGCGGGGGCCGTCAGTAGTTCGTCGCGTCCGGACACCTGCGGCTTGCGAAAGCCCTCCCGTCCTGAGCCATGCGCGAGTAAAGGATCGCGCCGTATCGTTTGAGAGGATTGCTCCGCATGCATGGCGACCGAGGTCTTGCTGTGGATATCGCCTGGCGCAGGAACCACGTCATGAGCCGGGGAATTCCCCGGCGCATCAACGCCGCGCAGTTGAGCGGTCGGGCCGGCCGGAGGCGGCGCACTTTCTTGAATGACGTGCGGCGCTTGGGCAGTCTCGCGATGATGCTGATGCAGTACTGCCCAGCGGGGCAGTACGCCACGCCCGGGCACGATGCGTGCGAAGATCGGCAGCAACAATAGGCTAAGGAGGGCCAGGAAGCAAACCCAGTGGCGCGTCGCGGCCGGCATCCGCCGGTGGGCGCATAGCAGCAGCCATCCCAGGAGGATTAGCACGGTACCCTTCAATGCCGCTTCGAATAACAGAGGAAGCAGCGTCGTGCCCTGGCGCGACATCGTGGCGGCGAAGTCAGCTAACATGCGAGCTCCCAGCCGATGACCGGCGGTTACATGTCTTTGTGCGTGTCCCGGTGCTTTGCTCGTTCGATCAGGTCGCTGAGGCGTTCGATTTCGTCCGCGGTCATTGGCGCCGCGCGGTCGGACAATCGTGCGGCGACGGCGCGTTCCAGCGAGCCCTCGAAGAAGGTCTGCAGCACGCGCCGCAGGGCGGTCCGAGCCGTCTGGGCTCGGGGGCGGGACGGGCGATAGATGAACTGCCGGCCGTCCTTGCGATGATTGACATGCCCCTTGCGCTCGAGAATGGTGAGCATCGTGCGGACGGCCGTACGGGTTGGCGGCTCGGGGATCGCCTCGATGACCTGGCTGACGGTCGCCTCCCCGCGCGCCCAGATCGCGTCCATGATCTGCCGCTCGCGTTTGGACAATTGTGCGGGGTCTGACATGAGCGAGCCTTCAATAAATGATCGCGACGGCTGAAGGCCAAGATATTAGCCTTTGAGCGAGACGTGTCAAGCCAAAAATTTGGCCTATGTCGGCGTGGACGCGGCTGCCGCAAAAATCGGCCAGCTGTTGAGGAGGTGGAAGTGAAACGAGAGGTTTCCTGACGAGCGGGCCCTTACACGACCCGCACCACGATCAACGTGATGTCATCCGGCCTTTTTACCAGCCCCACGAACTTGCGCAATTCCCACAACACGTTTTGCGCAACGGCCTCCGCCGTCGGGCCGCCGGCTTTGAAGACTTCGCTGAGGCGCTGGCGGCCGAAGCGTTCGCCATCGAAGTTGATGGCGTCGGTTACTCCGTCCGTGTAGAGCAGCAGCAGGTCGTCCTTCTGCAGTTCGGTCATGTACTGATTGTAGTCCTCATCC